>JAPDPN010000001.1:0-7195 GCA_034506455.1 Candidatus Zhuqueibacterota bacterium
CCGCCTCGCTCTTTGAATCCGGAATAGGCCGGGGCATGGGGTATCGCGACAGCAATCAGGATATTCTCGGCTTTGTGCACATGATACCCGAGCGGGCGCGCGAACGAATTCTTGATTTGGCCGCTACTCAGCTGTCCGACGGAACCTGTTATCATCAGTATCAGCCGTTGACTAAAAAAGGCAACACTCTTGCCGGCAGCGGCTTTAACGACGATCCTCTCTGGCTCATTCTTTCTACTTCGGCATACCTAAAAGAAACCGGCGACTTTACCATTCTTCATGAAAAGATCGGCTATGCCGATACGATCGATAAAAGCGCCACGCTTTTGGATCATCTCCAGATTTCGATCGATTATACATTGAATCACCTTGGACCCCATGGTCTGCCGTTAATCGGTCATGCAGATTGGAATGATTGTCTCAATCTCAACTGCTTTTCCGAGGAACCCGGCGAAAGCTTTCAGCTTGCCGGAGACGCCGCTAAAAGCGACACGGCCGAATCGGTGATGATCGCGGGACTGTTTTGCGCCGCTTGTCGCGAACTTGCAGAGATTTACGCTCTTCTCGGCAACTCTGAGCGTTCTCAGCAAATCCTGCAGGCCGGTGAACGAATGAAGCAGACGGTTCTTGAGCACGGATGGGACGGCGAATGGTTTCTGCGCGCTTATGATGCCTTCGGCCGTAAGATTGGATCCAAAGAGAATGATGAGGGCAAAATTTTCATTGAAAGCCAAGGGTGGTGTATTCTCGGCGGTATTGGTTTGGATAACGGCTTTGCCGAAAAGGCGTTGAACAGCGTCAACAAGTATTTGGCCACAAAGAACGGCATCATTCTGCAGCAGCCGGCTTATCAAACTTATCACCTCCATTTGGGAGAGATATCTTCATATCCTCCCGGCTACAAAGAAAACGCCGGAATTTTCACCCACAACAACACTTGGATTCAGATTGCCGAGACCTTGATCGGCCGCGGCGACCAGGCTTTCGAATATTACATGAGCATTTGTCCATCCGCAAAGGATGAGCAAATTGACATTTATCGCGTAGAGCCTTATGTCTACAGTCAGATGACGGCGGGCAGAGACGCTCCAACTCCCGGCGAGGGCAAAAACAGCTGGCTGACCGGAACGGCTTCCTGGTCGTTTGTTGCCATTACCCAATACATTTTGGGAATTCGTCCTCATTTTAAAGGCCTTCTCATTGATCCCTGCATTCCAAAGCATTGGAAGGAATTCAAAGCTCAGCGGCGTTTTCGGGGAAAGCTTTATTTCATCACCGTTGAGAACCCGAACGGCGTGAACAAGGGCATCCGCGAACTTTGGGTAGACGGCCAAAAGATAGATGGGAATCTCATTCCGCTGGATATGGGCGGCGATCAAGTCAACGTGCGGGTTATTATGGGTTGTTGATCAAGTCGGTTGAGAAAAAAGCCGCAGTTAAATTTGACTGCGGCTTTTTTTTTGGCTTATAGCCCAAAGAAATATTTGGAAAGCTGCTTTTCGAGCCACAAAAGCGCCATGATTGTTTTTCCGTCGACAATTTTTTCTTCCGTCAGCGCTTCATAGACTTGTTGAAACGGCAGCACGACGATTTGTATATCCTCATGTTCCGCCAACGATCCGCCGTATTGATAACCGTATTCCGCCAAATCACATTCGACGGAATAGAGAAATATCCTCTCGGATGATCCTCCCGGACTCGAAAAATATTTTCCAATAAAAACCACATCCTCTTTGCGCACGTTAAGATGAATTTCTTCCTGCAGCTCCCGCATCATGGCATCTTTTGGATCTTCTCCTTCATCGATTGCACCGGCGGGAATCTCCAACATCCAGGCATCCTCCGGCGATACGGCATAAACCGGATAGCGAAATTGTTTGACAAAAACCATGCGCTTGATGTTGATGTCATACACCAATGCGGCGGCAGAATCACAGCGCAGGCAGTTCTCGCGCACGACCCATTCGCTCATTTTGCCGTCAAATTTCTCATATCGAAGCGAAACGGTTTCGACTTTTAAAAAGCCGTCATGCACTATCTTTCGCTCTTTGATGTTGACTTTCATGGACAAACATTCCTTTAGAATTTAATTTTGCAAAACAGGAACTGCAGAACGAAAAAGGCAGCGCCCAAAGCAAAACACACGGCCAGGTGTATATGCGAAAAAACGAGCGCCGCAATTAAACAGATCGAATTCAACAAGGAAAGAGTTAAAAAATTTGCAGTAAAATATGCCTGCCTGATGCTTGTAATACGGAGGAAATGGGTTTTTGTGGGAACTATTGCTTGATCGACAACTTCACTGGTTACACTCTTTTCCAACGATTCGTAGCTTTTGGTAATAGCTGCCGATTCTTCTTTAAACATAAAGAAAAGGTATCTCGATTGATTTAAAAGCAAAATTCCTACGATAAAGATAAGCCAGAAAATCAACGGACGAAAATCGATCAGCAGGTCCTTAACATAGGTGCTCTTTTCGTCGCCGAAAAGCAAAACAAGAGTAGAGACGATTAGAAAAATGGAAACCTGTATGGACGTTAACAGGTTGATTATTTGCAGATAGGTCATGCAAAAGCGCGTTGATTGATAAAGGGTTGCGGATCGCAAATCTGAAATGTTTGAGTTTTCCATATCTACTCGTGATTTTTGTGCAGTATATTAAAACTAAGGAATCTTTTGCTATTTTGCCATAATTAAAAAACCGCCGCTTTTTCTTCGAGTTGAATTGCTGAGTGCTTTTTTGTACATTTAAAAAAAGGAGGTGATTCTGGTCGATCTGATTATTTTCGATTTGGACGGTACGCTGGTAGATACGGCTTTTGAAGTTCATCAAAGCATCAATGATACTCTTCAGAAAATGGGTTTACCCCAAGTGTCTCTTGCCACCAGCAAACGGGCGATTGGTCCCGGCCCGGAGGAATTTGTCAGAATTCTTCTTCCGAAAAATTCTTTACATAGAGCCGGTGAATTCACCGCTCTTCTCTCAGAAACATACAAACGATATAACGGCATGTTTGCCGATTTCTTTCCAGGTGTTCCGCAGATTCTAAATCAGCTCAATGGGAAATGCAAGTTGGCTATCGCAACAAATAAATCCTTTAATGAAGTAATGCCGCTGGCTGAAAAACTACATTTTTCAAAATGGTTTAATGCCGTTTTTACGCGGGATGACGTGAAAAAACCAAAACCTGCTCCAGATCTTTTGCTGCATGCCTGTAGAACTTTACGAGTCCCTACGAAACGTGCCTTGATGATTGGTGATACGGACAACGATGTATTGGCTGCCCGCGCCGCCGGTATGTTTTGCTGTCTCGCAAAATGGGGGTATGCATCGAACCAGGAGGAGCTCATAAAATTGTGTGATTTTGCTGTGGATTCTCCGCAAGATCTGCAGGCTTTATTTATCGAATTTGCAACGGTACCCGAGGATTATCAGTTGGAAAATTCTTAAGGTTAGCAATAGGTAAAAGATGAACATACTCGGCATCTCCTGTTTTTATCACGACAGCGCCGCATGTCTCGTTCAGGATGGAGTCATTAAAGCTGCCGCTCAGGAAGAACGATTTTCCCGTAAGAAACATGACTCGGATTTTCCACGCCGGGCAATACGGTTCTGTCTGGACTATGCCGGCCTGTCGATCGATGATATTGACATCATTTCTTTTTACGATAAGCCCTTTTTGAAATTCGAAAGAATTCTTGAAACTTACTTGTCCTATGCTCCTCGGGGTCTGCGCTCCTATTTGATGGCCCTTCCGCTTTGGTTGAAGAAAAAGCTCTGGATTCCCGATTTAATTCGTAAGGAATTAGATTTCGACGGCATTATTGTTTTCCCGGAGCATCACGAATCGCATGCCGCTTCGGCTTTTTTCCCATCCCCGTTTCGTCGCGCCGCATTTCTCACCATGGACGGCGTAGGCGAGTGGGCCACCTCATCCTTCGGTGTCGGCATCGACAATAGCATTCAGATCGATTCGGAACTCCACTTTCCTCATTCTCTTGGGCTTCTTTATTCTGCTTTTACTTATTATACAGGATTTAAAGTCAATTCCGGCGAATATAAAGTCATGGGGCTTGCTCCTTACGGAGAACCCAAATATGTTCAGACAATTCTTGAGCATTTGATTGATCTAAAAGAGGACGGATCTTTTAGATTAAATATGGACTATTTCGATTATTGCGCCGGGTTGACGATGACGAATGAACGATTTTATAGGTTGTTCGGCGGCCCGCCGCGTAAACCGGAGACTCTTTTAACGCAAAAAGAAATGGACTTGGCGCGTTCGATTCAGGATGTCACAGAAGAGATTATGCTGCGCGCGGCAAAGCATGTTCATCGTCAAACCGGTGAGCGCTATTTATGCCTTGCAGGCGGCGTTGCTTTGAACTGCGTGGCCAACGGCCGCATTCTCCGCGAAGGACCTTTTAAGGATATTTGGATTCAGCCGGCTGCCGGTGACGCAGGCGGTGCCTTGGGCGCCGCACTTTTTGCCTGGTACCAGATCGAAAAGAATCCAAGAGAAGCCGACGATCAACACGATTTTCAGCACGCCAGTCTACTTGGACCGGAATACCAAAATGACGAAATAAAATCGTTTCTTGAAAGCAACGCTATTCCTTACCGGTATTTTGCCGATCAAGAATTGTTGGAGAGAGCTGCTGAGCTGATTGAAAAAGGAAATATCATTGGGTGGTTTCAGGGCCGTATGGAATTTGGTCCGCGGGCGCTGGGGTGTCGTTCCATTCTCGGTGATGCCCGTCATCCGCAAATGCAGGCCAAGATGAATCTCAAAATCAAGTTTCGAGAAGGCTTTCGCCCCTTCGCTCCTTCTGTTCTTGAAGAATATGTTTCCGATTATTTTGAATTGGACCGTCCGAGCCCCTACATGCTGCTGACGGCGCAAGTGCGCAAAGAAAGGCAGCGTCCGATGACAGATGAAGAAAGAAAACTTTGGGGAATAGATAAACTGAATGTGATCCGCTCGGACATTCCGGCTGTTACGCATGTCGATTACTCGGCACGCATACAGACTGTCTCTCCTCTTCACGGCCGTTTTTACGATCTTTTGAAGCGCTTTTACGAGCGAACAGGCTGCGCAGTCCTCGTCAACACCTCTTTTAATGTTCGCGGCGAACCGATTGTCTGCACGCCGCAAGATGCCTATTTATGCTTTATGCGTACTCAAATAGATTATTTGATTATGGGCAATTTTATCCTCGATAAAACGGAACAACCGCCCCTTCGAGAAAGCGTTGATTGGAGAAAATTATATGAGCTGGATTAAAGATATTTATGCTGATTATCTTCGGTTGGACAAATCATCGGCCAAAGCAGCTTCTTTCGGCTATTTATTCGCAGTCATATTGTCACTTTTAGGTATTGCGATTCTTATTGCAGGCAAGGTTCCTCAGCGTTCACTTTATTTCTTTGCTTCGGCATTTCTATTTACATTATTTGCCCGTTTTTTTCCTTCACTTCTTAAACCTCTTTTTTCCGCCTGGATGATCTTGTCGCTTCTTCTCGGCTGGATTATGTCGCGACTGCTTCTTACTATTGTTTTTTTTATTGTTATTACACCTATTTCATTTCTAATGAGTCTTTTAGGCAAAGATCCCCTTAACCGTCGTTTCGATAAAAATGCTCCAACTTATTGGTCAACAAAACCGAATGATCCGCACAGAGATTTTCAAAAGCAATTTTAAATGATTTTTCCACATATCCTTCCACATTTCAGCTTATAATTCTGGAAAAAGCGCCGCATAATGGTGAATAATTCCTTCCATATCAAAAAAGTTAACTTTTTTTATTAACAAAACTCTATTCATTGATGTTTTTGCACATCGTATTCACGGCAAGCTGTTTAAAACTTGTATATACCCTTCTTGTTCTTATTATAGTTAGCTTTTAAAAAATCAATTTTCAACATTTCAACGGCCATTACTATTATATCTTTTAAATATTTCTTTGTTATCTGATAATTAGTATCTTTTGTATCCTTTTTTCTTCTTTCGTGGAAAGAATGACAAAATAGATGCCTGAAGGTAAAAAAGAGGGATTCCAATTTAGCAATAAAGTTTCATCTATTTCTCCTTCATATAGATCTTTTATTTTTCTGCCCAATAAATCCGTTATCGTAATAAAGCATTTTTGGGTTGTTTTTCCTTTGACGAAAATCATTGCATAGCTGTTCATAGGATTAGGATATACAGATAAGCTCAAAGCTTGGCATTCCTGTTTTTCAGCGTCGACCTCCCCGCGAATTGTATTAGCAAAACCGGGCGTACCGCCGTTATAAGAAGCAAACCAATTTTCCGCTTTAGAGTTATCTAACCAAGGGTAACGTAACGCCAAAGCGGCTCCCTTTCCGTTTGCTGCAGCCGGCCATGGCCAAACTACGCCGAAGCGTAACGAATCGATTACATTACCTTTGTCGTCCAATAAAGCAATAAAGTCTCCTTTGCTGCTCAAACCAAAAGGCAAATCTCCTAAGAAAACCAAATCTTTCCCCCATATTGTTTGAAAAGCAGCTTGATTTTTGCACACAACGAGATACTGAAAAGGTCCAATGCAACAACCTTGAGGAAAAGAGAACATGCTGTTATTGGAAAAGTCAGTCAGTTTCCAAAAAGATATATCGATCGTACGGTCTTGAGGATTATAAAGCTCGATCCAGTCCTCGGCGTTTAGATAGGGGGGAGAGTTGTAATTAATTTCATTGATAATCAAATAGGGACTCGCCTCATCTTTAACAAAAAAAGCAGTCAAAACAGAATCCCCGTTGAGCCTAATGAAAACTGAAGAAGACTCTTCAACTCCGTTCCATGAAGAAAACCGATAACCAGGCAAAGAAAAGGCGCGCAAGGAAATCGGTACATCACGGAAATAGAGACCTTTCCAAGATGGAGCATTAATAGTTAATGAATTAAGGCTAATACTGCCGCTTTGCGGCGGCTCAATGCGCAGCTGCAGTTCGGCCGCTCCGCTCAAGTTAAATTCTTGCAGAACATGGTTGAGAAGATAATTTCTTCTCAGCTGTAAAAAATTTTTTACCACTTCACAATTTTTCGTCCACTGTGTTTTTTTTCCACCCCATCTCTGTAGATGACGATCGATTTCAGGCTCCAGAGCACTTTGAACGGATTTATAAATTGCCAGAGAGGAATCCGGTGAAAAGCGGGTATTCAACAAATCGGC
>JAPDPN010000001.1:7295-8517 GCA_034506455.1 Candidatus Zhuqueibacterota bacterium
TCCACTGTGTTTTTTTTCCACCCCATCTCTGTAGATGACGATCGATTTCAGGCTCCAGAGCACTTTGAACGGATTTATAAATTGCCAGAGAGGAATCCGGTGAAAAGCGGGTATTCAACAAATCGGCAAGATAATTGATAAACATCTCGCGAAAACCTTGATTTTCGAGAATTTTTCGGAATAAAAAGGTAGACTCTGGAGGGTTCGGCCAGGCAGGACCATTCTCCTCTCGGTAATAAGCGATCGTGTTGTCTCGATAGCCGTCTTCGGGCGCAAAATGATAATTTGGAACGAATAATCGCAGTCCGAAGCTGTGATCTACATCGTAGAGAATCCAACGATATAGACCCGGCTCAGAATTAGGGCGCCAAAATTTACAGTTGTGCCCAGGACCGTCGTGGTTGGCTAAGATGATCTGGACTGCCATGTAGGTCAAATAGTTCTTTATATCTATGATCTCGGCAACATAGTCGGCGTTTTTTTGTATGGAAAGAGAATGGCCCTTGAGAAAATCTATCAAGCCGTTGAAATGCGTCGCATTGCCTTGTACAGCCAAGGGATAGAGGCGATGATAATCGTCGAGAAGATCGATTTTATCAGGATCTACACCATGGTGCTCGGCAAGATAGTTTTCATTGATTTTTTCGCGAAGATTATAAATTCCCCAATAATCGCCGTTGATATAAAGATGACACGGCCGATAAGCCTGGAAGTCAAGATCAAGCCCGTACAATAGACGGGCAGCCAATCCGTCGCGAAACTGCACGCCGCCTTCATTTTGGGTGTTGTCGCTCCCGCCGTTGCGAAGCAAAAACGAATTGAAACGGCAGATTGGATAATCTGGAAATAAAGGATAATGCAGCTCTTCAGTGCCGTATGCGCGGCGCAGAAAGACCGCAAAGGATTTTTGCGGCAATTTTCGGCTTGTTTTTCCGAACATTCGGATGCCGGCATCGACGCTGAAGCCCAAACGGCCGTCCGGTTCAAAAAGCTCAATATGAACCGGGCGTTCCCAGTCTTCCCAATAATTGGCCGGAGGCTGTACGGGATTATCAGGATAACCGCCGAGCTTGGTTCCGTTACCTTCTACATAAATGCCAATATCAGCATCAAACAGATTCGCCGGATTCGTGCTTAAGGAGACAACCGGCAGACTCGATCTTGGCGAAATGAAATAGGTTTGAGTTACAACAGGTCCTAATCTCCCCTCCTTGTCTATAAC
>JAPDPN010000001.1:8617-19895 GCA_034506455.1 Candidatus Zhuqueibacterota bacterium
TATAATCGCCGTCTTCATCCTGAACCGTCAAAGTATTAAAGGAGAGAACTTCATTGAGGAGAGGATGCTGCGCCTGAACCGTCGTCAATAAGAGAAATGCGAAAAAATAAAATCGATTTAAATTCATATTCATATCTTTTGAATGAAAAAAGGGCGCCTCAAGGCGCCCTGTCTATTGATCAACTCTGCCAAATCAAGCCATGTGTCTGCGAATCAAACTATTACTTGAGTAATGTCATTTTTCTGTTCAGTTTGTGATTATCGGCTGTCAGCTCATAGACATAGACGCCGGCTGATAGAGCTGATGCATCAAAATCGACTCTATGGGCACCGGCCGGGAGATAGCCATCTACCAGTTCGGCTAATTTTCTGCCGTTAAGATCGAACAAAGCGAGCTGAACTCGGCCTGCAGATGCAATCTCGAATTCGATTGAGGTCGTCGGATTAAAGGGATTGGGATAGTTTTGATGCAAAGCCATGCCCATAGGAATTGCGGGTTTTTCGGCTTTGGTTTGCTCTTTGTCTTTATACAGGCACCAGTCAATAGACGCCTGCCAAAGCTTCCAACCAATGTCGTTGAAATATGCTGCGCCGTTATCGTTCCAACCGGCAAAATAACGGCGCTCCGCTGCTTCGGTGCCGTCCGCCATCACTGCACCCTTTTCATAGCAGTAAATAGCGCCGTAGATAATCGTTGCGATTTCCTCGTCGCCGGGAACAGGAACATATTCAGCGATGACCACTCCTTCTTCATTAGGATAACCTTGACCGCTCTGAATTTCATAAAAGTCAAAGGGCTCGACTTCTCCGGTTAAGCCGGCAGCCAGAAAATGACCTTCGGCGCGAATAACAAGAGGTCGTTGTTTCGGCTGAAAGTGCCGCATCGCGTCGGTATCCAGCGTCATACCCATATCGTCCTGCGCGTAAGGCTCGATCATGATCACCGGCACCGCAACATTCTTGAATTTGTTTGTTACCTTTGAAGAGGAAACGGTGGAAGAAACATACACCAAATCCATTCCATCCGCCCACGTGGAATCGACATCTGAATCCAAACCGGTCAAAACATCATAGCCTTGAGATTGCATTCGATCCAAAACCGCGCTGTCACCTTCTCCCCAAGTCTCGTTGGTTACGAGCAAGATTTTAACCTTTTTCTCATCTTGCGCATAAACAAAGGCCGATAGAAAAGCCAACATCGTCAGGACAACTTGGTAGCTCTTTTTCATTGCGCACCTCTCAAATAATTCATTTTGTTAAGAAATTGTTAATTCAATTTTAAAAAAAATTTTTCTCGAGTCAATAAAAAACTAATGAACCTGCTATCAAATCTTCTGCTTGAAAAATCAATAAAGTTATAAAAAGCTGAAATAGCGTTATGATGTTTTTAAGCTGGGCAAATCAATGATGAAGAAATTGGGGAAAGCAAGGATAAACTTTTGACCACCCTGGAATCGAATATGCTTTTCAGTAATCGAAACTCGCGTCTTCACGGGCGATGGAAGAAGCGAGCTTCGAAGTTATATCTGCGATTACATGCCGATAAGCAACATTGCGGTTTATTCTCCGGTTATTAGGTGGGAAGGACTGACCTTTTCCATAATAAGCCGGTTTTTTTCCTCTTGTCCATCCCAGACCACTGAATGAAATCCTTGAGACAGTTGGCTGTCGATCAGCTTGACTAATTCTTTGTGGTCCAATATCGGCATATTTGCTTTTGCGGAAGCCATTTCCGGCAATTCATAGTCTATTGGTTTTGAACGGAAGGCTGATGCTCTGGGCATGACCGAAATCTTGGAGGATTGTAAAATGCGTTCATCGTCCGCCAAGAATACATTTTTACGGCTTAAGACAAAATTGAGCTGATCGCAGCGTATACCTTTGGTCACGTACTTGTAGTACATAACCGGCAAGGCATTTATGTTAGGTGAAAATACGCCGATTCGCCAATCACCCTCCAACGATAGATCTAAAATATATTCACCTCGCTCGTTTGAACGGGTAATCAAATGCGCCGCATGAGAATTTTCCCATGCGTGCCGTGCTGCAATCCACGCTCCCACTACCGGCTTGCCGCGGTCATCGAAAACCTTTCCCCTCAGAGTCATAAGGGATGACTCGGTGTCAAAGTTAAAAACATGCTTTGCATTGTGATCATCCCTCCGGACTGGATTTGTCAGCCGAACCGGAGAAAAACTGACTTCGTTTTGTGCGACAAGCCTGACAAGCGAAGCATCGGCCGTACTCGATGCATAGCCGGTATTTGTATTTGAAAGGTTCCGACAAAGCTTTTGGCGGTTATCAGAGTTAGCCCAAAAAACAGCTTTTACCAGATCAGCGTTTTTATCGGCGCTGCTGTAAGTGCAGCTATCCTGAATGGACTGCGCGCAAAGTAAAAAGCGGAAATTCTGCACAACGGTCTCACCTTTCGCAGCGCGAAAAGTTGATTGTGACGGCATCGCGGAATGAATTTCCTGATTGGTAATACTCAAGAGTTTGTCATCGATCTGATCGATGTTGACAATGTATTCGCCGGGTTCGATGCCGAGAACAAACTGGCCTTTTTCATCAGTAACACCTTGAAAAAGGTGTCCGTTGTCTTTTTTATGCGCCGTAACGACGACTCCTGAAGCGGGTTTATCGTTTTCCCAATAAATTTTGCCGGAAAAAAATGTATCATAAGGCTTGATGAAAAAATTCAACTCGGAAAATTTATCGACCTTAACCCGCTGCAGGCAAGGTTCGTACTCGGCATTGAGGTCGACGAAATATTCTCCTCGCGGCAGAGAAATCAAATAAAAGCCGTTTTGGTCCGTAACGGCGCGATAACACGTAGACGGTATGAACTCGCCGACAAATTTAAGAACAACTCCTGAAATCGGTTTACCGCTTACTTCATCGCAAACCTTTCCATAAACGCCGCTCGTTCCCTGCGGAAGATTCCAATCCATGACTGCTGCGGCAAAACTTTTATCGCTGTCGGTGACTTTGACAATCCAGCTTTGTCTGCATCCGGGATTCCAGCTTTTATCAAAGTAAAGAGTTGCTTTTATAAAGCCGTCTGCAGGAGTTTCATCGCCTGGAATTGAATCGATTCTCAAATCGCCGTCATAAATAGTACCAAGTCCGTCGACAAAGGCATGAAAGTACACGCGCGGTTCGTCAAAGTCAATGCGGCCGTTTCGGTTGACGTCATGATAAATTTCGCAATAAGCTGTGTTACCGATTGAGCCAACGTCGAAACAAATTGTTACATGGGTCGGCAAATTCTTCACTTCGATCTTTTCATTTTGATCAACTCTTACAAAGGTTACCGAATGAGCAACAGACCATCCAATCAAAATCAAAGGTATATACAGCCGAAGTCTCATAAACTCCTCATCATTGAAAAACAAAGAGTTATATTTTTTGATCTCCTTAAGAAAAACTTTTAATGAGAAAGTAATTGCAATTGCTCAAGGCAAAAGTTCTTTGTTCGCCTTGATTCAATTTTCTTGTTAAAATTGGATGTGCAATTTATAGGCCGGAAAAAAGAAGGAGCAAGAATCAATACGGCAGGTGTTCGAGGATTAAGCGAATGTTCTGAAAGGAGAGGTCTTCTGTTTCACCGGATTGACGGCGTGATTTCTTGAGCGGCAAATTTCTCAGTCGCTTTTTTGTTGCAGGATGGGTGACAAGAAGCAGGGAAAGACGCTTCGGATCAGACTTTTCCAACTTTATCAACCGTCTAAGCAGCATCGGCATGGCCGACGGATCGAGTTCGGCCTTTTCAAGATATTCCAGCGCCAGACGGTCTGCAGTAAGCTCTTTTTCTGCAGGATAGTCCAGAATCGTGTCGCGCGTATAGAGCGATTGGATAATATGAGCAGCAATTTCCGGATTATTTCCCAAAAGCTGTTGGGCGGCGACAGCATAGCTGTACTTTTCCGCCAATCTCGAAACGCCGTCGCGCATTGAAAGGTGCGCTATTTCATGCGCCAGAACGGCGGCAACTTCAGAGGAACTGCAGGCTTCCAAAAGTCCGCGAAAAATGTAAATGTTTCCCCCGGGCAAAGAAAAATGGTTGATATCCTTTTCATTGATGACAAAGACGGTATAACTAAGGCCGGACCAATGGGAGACAGCGCCGACCCTGGCGGCGAGATCGGTCAAATAGCGCTCGATGGTGCGATTACGGATAATTTTGAGATGCTGTATGGAAAAAGAAGCGAGATCGTCGCCCAGCGCCAGCTCCTCTTCGATGCTGACAAACGGCAAGGTGCCGCTGGAACGATCTTTCGCCGCCGCACTACCCGCATTTGAAAATATAGCAATAAGGATAATCAGTAGAATTGAAATAGGACTCTTCATCTTTGTCCAGCCAATTTTAAAAATTCCTCTTCTGTGAGAATCGGCACACCCAATTCTTGCGCTTTTGCCAGTTTGGATCCGGCTTCTTCTCCGACAACAATAAAATCTGTTTTTTTACTGACCGAAGAGGCGGCATGGGCGCCGAGCCGTTCCGCTAATTCTTCCGCTTCTTTTCGGGACAAAGTTTTGAGCACGCCGGTAAACACGATCGTTTTGCCCGCCAAAGGTTTTTCACCACTTTCCGCCCGCAAGGGCGTCATCTTGACTCCTGCTTCCTTTAAGCGACGAATAAAGTCCTGATTCTGCGGCGATGCAAAAAAGTCGACTACGCTTTCCGCTACCTGAGGTCCAATCTCATAAATGTTCTGCAGCTCAGCATAAGATGCGGAAGAGAGACGCTCTATTGTTCCAAAAGCTCGCGCTAAAACCCTGGCGACGTGTTCGCCCACCAATCGGATACCAAAAGCAAAAAGAACCCGGTCTAACGGTCGATCTTTGGAAGCTTCAATGGCCCGCAGCAAATTTTCGGCAGATTTTTCGCCGAATCTTTCCAGTTGGAGCAGCTGCTCCTTTTTTAAATAATAGAGATCTGCCGCGTCCCGAATGAGGCCATCATCGAACAGTTGATTCACAACCTTTTCGCCGAGCCCTTCTATATCCATGGCATTCTTGGAAGCAAAATGCACCACTCGCTCCCGCACCTGTGCAGGACACGAAGAATTGATGCAGCGCTGCACGGCCTCGCCCTCCAGGCGGACGGTTTCGCTGCCGCATACCGGACATTGTGAGGGAATGATGAATTTTTTCTCAGCGCCGGTGCGGCGGGAAGTGATCACCTGCACAATTTCGGGAATCACATCTCCCGCCCGCTGCACGACCACCCAGTCGCCGATGCGCACATCTTTACGATCGATTTCATCCTGATTGTGCAGCGTCGCACGGCTTACTTCAACGCCGCCGATGCGCACCGGCCGCATTACTGCCACCGGTGTCAGGGCACCGGTTCTGCCCACTTGGACGATAATGTCCAGGACCTGCGTTGTTTCCTGACGAGCGGGGAATTTGTAAGCAATGGCCCAACGAGGACTCTTGGTTTTGATGCCCAGCTCGGCCTGCTGAGCAAAAGAATTGACTTTGACCACTACGCCGTCAATTTCATAAGGCAAAGTGGGACGGCGTTCCAACATTTCGGCATGGTAAGCTTTAACCTCCGCAAGTCCTTTACAGAGGCGAATGAAGGGATTGACTTTGAGTCCCCATTCTTTGTAGAGCTGCAGCAGCTGCCATTGTGAAGTGATCTCGATTCCCTCAAAGCGTCCGATGCCGTAGCAGAACATGTCAAGAGGACGTTCGGCAGTGACTGCAGGATCCAGCTGACGGAGAGAGCCGGCAGCGGCGTTACGCGGATTGGCAAAGAGAGGCTCTCCGCGTTCAGCGCGCTCACGGTTGAGCTGTTCGAACGCACGCGTGCCGAGAATGACCTCTCCGCGCACCTCCAGCAGAGGCAGCTCTGCCCCAGTTCCATGCAGCACCAAAGGAATGCTGCGAATGGTGCGGATGTTCTGGGTGACGTTTTCCCCGACTGTACCGTCTCCGCGCGTCGATGCGGTCTGCAGGCGGCCGTTTTCGTAGACCAATTCAACCGCCAAGCCGTCCAATTTAGGCTCGCAGACATATTCGACGACCGATAGGCCTAATGCCTGCCTTGTCCGCTGGTCAAAGTCGGCCATTTCGGCTTCGTCGAGAGCATTGTCCAGGCTCAGCATGGGTATGGAGTGACGTACCGGTGCAAAGGCATCCGCACGCTGTCCCCCGACCCTTTGCGTCGGCGAATCCGGAGAGTAATATTCCGGATGTTGTTTCTCCAACTCGATGAGCTCACGCATCAGCCGGTCGTATTCCGCGTCGGTGATTTCGGGACTATCTAAGACATAATAACGATGATTATGATACTCGATCAGTCTGCGCAATTCCTCTATGCGCGCAAGGATCGGATCTTTCGTCATAGGCAAAGCTCCTCACTTTTCCCCGAAAGTTTCAAGCTTTACTTTTGGTAAACAGCGCCTTGATGACGTACAGAGCAATTTTGGGGTTTTCCTTCATTCTTCTCATACAATAGGCATACCACTGTCTGCCGAAAGGCACATAGACGCGCAGGCGATGTCCTGCGGAAACGATAATGCGCCGCAGCTCTTCATCCACGCCCAATAACATCTGAAACTCGTATTGATCGCGGCGCAGGGAATAGGCCTCGATGAGGCGAAGTGCATGCCAAACGAGACGTTCATCGTGCGTGGCTATGCCCACATAAGCGCCGTGCTTGATTGCCGTCTCTAAAAGCAAAACAAAATTATCGTTGATGATTTGCGGATCTTTGTATGCAATGCGTCTTTTTTCAACATAAATTCCTTTGCAGATGCGGAAATTTGCCGGTCGTTGAACGAGCGCTAAAAGATCGTCATGGGAACGCCGCAGATAGGCCTGAATAGCCACACCGACGTTGCCGAATTCACGGCGCAGCTGATCATAGATGGCTAGCGTGTCGGTTGTGCAGGAGGAATCCTCCATGTCGATACGGACAAAATTGCCGAGTTGCGCCGCTTCACTTACGATCCGACGAATATTATTCAAGCAAAACGTCTCGTCGATCAGCAGGCCGAGTTGCGTCGGTTTGAGAGAAATGTTGCAGTCCAATCCTTGCTCGCGAATAATATGCAGTACGCGGATATATTCTGCAACAGCTGCTTCGGCATCTTGGCGATTTCGGGTACTTTCTCCAAGAACATCCATTGTCGCAAGAATGCCGTCCTGATTAAGAGAACGCACCACACGCACGCCGTCTTCAAGCGTGCTTCCGGCCACATAACGACGGGAAAAGATATGGACGATCGGTTTGGGGACCAAAGGCATAAAAAAGATTACCATCCGATTCAAAAAGTTCATGGCGGCGCCTCGCTATTGAAATCCGATTATTCCCCATGAGATTTTATTCAGCAGCCGAAAATAGTCGAATTTTTTTCGAATGTCAAGAAGATCAGAATGATTGAAATTGAAAAAAGCTGCAAGCAGACTTGAATTTTTCGGTTTTCGAAGGTAAAAGTAGAAAAAAGGGAACTCGGCCGGTCATGAATAAATTTTTACCAATTAATGTATTAGAGATTGGAATGAAAAAAGATGACGGGAAAGGGCAAAGTATATATTCATTTAAGCGGTCTTTGAACTGCCGGAGGCAACATTTTTCTTGACTTTAAGGCTAAAACTAACTAATTTTGAAAGTCTTAACGGTCGGCGCTTTAGCTCAGTCGGTAGAGCAACGGACTGAAAATCCGTGTGTCCCCAGTTCGATTCTGGGAGGCGCCACCTGGATACAAAGCCTCATCGCAATCGCGATGAGGCTTTTTTATTTTGCCTCAAATTGTACGGCTTGGTAAGCCATGGAGCCGAAAACCCCGATTGCCCCTTCGATGTGCAGCAAGGGATCCCGATTTCTGCGGGATCGAAAATAGTCGTACAAGTTTTCGTCCAGAGCAGTCACTTTGAGTGTGTAACGGTTTGGGGCGGCAAAAAGAAAGCCGAAAAAAGTCAGTTCCGTATCTTCCGAATAGACGGTCATCTCAAAGTCGTCGGTCGGGGCATAGACAGTCACGGCATAGGCGCGCGCAAACAGAGCCGGTTGCCATTTAATGTTAAGCATCTGAAAAGCCGGAAGCGTGTCGCCTTTACTGGGGGTTAGGATTTGCGGCTTACTCGGCATGGTCGTTTCGGCAAAGATTTTTCGGCCGTCCGCCAGAGTGACATCCAATTGATAGACATACCCCGCTTTCAAAGTCAGCTTGTCCTGTATGTCGCCGTAATTTCCTTCGAAAAGGTGCTTGAATTCCACTTCCTGATCGTTGGAACGCACGATAA
Organism: Candidatus Zhuqueibacterota bacterium; assembly: GCA_034506455.1. GTDB lineage: Bacteria > Zhuqueibacterota > Zhuqueibacteria > Residuimicrobiales > Krinioviventaceae > Fontimicrobium_A. The sequence continues at coordinate 16,877 of JAPDPN010000001.1, forward strand.
CGCGGGCGTCGGTTACGGCGCGGTTGGGAGCGGATGGAAAATAGTCGGTTACCCGATAAGACCTTTCCAATTTTACGTTCTTTTGGTTGTTATTCAAAATAAGAAGACCAAAGACGTTGATTTCAGGCTCATAATCAATTTTCGGAGCCTCAGGGAGATCGTTACAGGACAGCCAGATCAAAGCCGCCGGTAAGGCGGCCGCAAGCAGCTTTTTAGAAATCAAATTCAATCCCGAACGTCGGCAAAACGGGAAACATGGGGATAGTGATCTGTTTCGACGGATTGGCATCATGATCCCAAAAATATAAAAAAACATTTTTGCGATTGTAAGCATTCACGATCTGCAGATAAGGGTTACATTGCACGCCGAAGGCCTCGAAAGGTCTGCGCAGGCTTATATCCAACCGATGGTAGTTTGGATAGCGAAAAGAGTTCTTTTTTCCCAGCCGATTATACACTTCATAATCGTATTGATTGCGGGCGAAATCCCACTCATAGTGAGCGTATTTGCCCAGTACCGGCGTATAAGGCAGGCCTGACCCGTACGAAAACACGAATCCCAACAGCCATTTTTTGCCCAAGTCAAAGGAAAGAGCCGCGTTAAAGTTGTGGCGACGGTCATGTTTGGGATAGTAGACCAAGTTGCCGATGCGGCGTCGGGTGACGGAAAAGGAATAGCTTGCCCAGCCGGTCAGTCTGCCGACGGACTTTTTGGCCATAACTTCAGCACCATAAGCTTCACCGTTACCGACGAAAAAGTCGTCTGTTTCATCGATCGCACTGCCGAACTCGTTCAACTCGAGCAGGTTGTGCATGGTTTTATAATAGCCCTCAAGAGTCATGGTCAAATCGAACGGAAGCAGCCATTCTAAGCCCAACACGGCGTGTTCGGATCGCAGAGGGAGAAAATTCGCCGAAAGAGGAAACCACAAGTCGATAAATTGATAATTTTGATTGTCGCTTGCAGAGGTAGTGAGGAATTGATGATAAATTCCCAGTGAACTTTTAAGAGCGAAATTTTGCGTGAGGCGATATTTAGCGCCGAAGCGAGGGGAAAAGGTCGTTCTTTTGCCGTACGAATAGTGTTCGATGCGTGCGCCGGCCCGCAGAGACCATCTGCCGCTTTGCCATTCATCCTGCACGTAAAGCGAGGAAAGATACGGTCTGCGGTGATAATCGAAAAGAGGGGTTTTGTCGATCGTAAAGGAGTAGAGAAAATCATAGAATGTCTGCTGCAGGCCGAATTTAAACGAATGGTTTTTAAAGCCGAAGAAAGAGAAAGACAGGTCGGCGCTATAGTCCTGAATTCCGTTCTTTAGCTGCAGGGATGCAGTGTTTTCGTTTGTCAAGCCGAGATCCAGGTCCAGATTAAATTTACTGCGCGTCAATCGAGTTTCGGAATAGAGGTTGGGATGCATAACCCATCGCCAATAAAGGCTGGCGGTACGATTTCCCCACAACCAATAGAGATCCAAAGTAATGTCTTCATCAGAATCGAGAAGATAATCCAAGCGATCGTCGCCGAAAAATCCGCTGAGCGTTAAGCGATGATTTTCGTTGAGGTCGAAATTGATTTTGCCCTGCAAGTCGTAAAAATAGTAAGGAAAATCGTAGCGCGTTCCTTTAAATAGCTGGTCGAAATAGGTTCTGCGGCCGGAAAAGAGAAACGAACCGCGCGGAAGCGGTCCCTCTACTGCGGCGCGGGCTGAAAGCAGGCTGATGTTGGCGTGGCCCTCAAAGTGTTGGGAATTTCCTTCTTTGTTGGTTATGCTGAGAACAGACGAAAGCCGTCCCCCATATTCAGCCGGGAATCCGCCTGCGATAAAATCGATCTGCTTGACCGCATCGGCGTTGAACATGCTGAAAAGTCCCAAGAGATGAAAGGGGTTATAAACCGTTACGCCGTCCAACAGCACGAGGTTTTGATCCGGACTCCCGCCGCGAACATAGAGCTGACTGGAAAAGTCGGTGCGGCTGACGACTCCCGGCAGCAGCTGCAGAGTACGAAAGACATCCGCCTCGGCCACGGCCGGCAGAGTGCTGAGCTGCCGCGCCGAGATGGTGGTGGTCGAAACCTGCACTTCGCGCTCGAACCTCTCTCTCTCGGCGGTTTTGATAATCTCCTCGACCTCGATCACTTGCGGCCTTAAGAGAAAATTCCGTTTGAGGGTTTCGCCGGGCTTGACGGTGATCGGCTCTTCTTTGCGCTCATAGCCGATCATCGAGAGTACGAGCGTGTACTGACCGGCGGGAATGCGGTTGATGACAAAGTAGCCGCGGTCGTTAGTTGTCGTGCCCAAAGAAGTTCCGTCGAGAAAAACATTGACGTAGGGCATGAATTCGCCGTTGCGGGCATCGCGTACAAAGCCGCTGACGGCGCCTTCATTGTTTGATGCGGCAAAAACAGGGGTAAGAAAAAGCAGCAGCAGGGAAAATGGTCTCATAAAAACAGATCGTCTCGATAGCCTTTACCTTTACGAACAACAATCGGCTCGTCCTGCGTCAAATCGATGACCGTAGAAGGCTCTGCGCCTCCTACGTCACAATCCAAAAAGAGGTCAACCAAATGCGCAAAGACTTCGGCAATCTCATCAGGGTCGGTCAGATACTTGCCTTCGGCGAGAGCGGCGCTGGTGCTGATAATCGGCCGGCCGAAGGCGCGCACCAGATCACGGCAAACCGCATGATCCGGCACGCGAATGCCGACCGTGCTGCGTTTTTCAGTCAGTATTTTGGGAACAGCACGAGTGGCTTCCAAAATGAACGTATAAGGCCCCGGCAGCAGCCGACGCATGATCTTGTAAGCAGGATTCGATACATGCGCATATTTGGCGATATCTTTGAGGTCCGGGCAGATAAAGCTGAGCCGCGCCTTTTTGCTGACCCCTTTAATTTGATAAATGCGTTCAACGGAGCGTCTATTCAATAAATCGCATCCAAGGCCGTAAACGGTATCAGTCGGATAAATAATCAGACCGCCGTCGTTCAAAACCTTGACGGCTTTGTCGATGTATCGCGA
>JAPDPN010000001.1:19995-23262 GCA_034506455.1 Candidatus Zhuqueibacterota bacterium
TTTGATAAATGCGTTCAACGGAGCGTCTATTCAATAAATCGCATCCAAGGCCGTAAACGGTATCAGTCGGATAAATAATCAGACCGCCGTCGTTCAAAACCTTGACGGCTTTGTCGATGTATCGCGATTGCGGGTTATCGGGATGAACGTAAAGACGAACCATCTTTTTCCTGCGATTCGGCCTGCACGAGCCTAACTGAAAAACCTGTCAACAATTGAAATTAGAGCATACCGTCGAGATTTCCAAGGCTTAATATTCGCTTAAAATGGAATTCTCGCGCCGGGACGTTTGTTATGATTTCCCATATTTAGTACGAGGTGAGAAATCATGATGTTTCAAGAGGTTTTATACGGCATTCTAAGGAACGCATTTGCTCTGCTGCAGGAGATGGCGCCGTACCTTCTACTCGGATTTCTGGTTGCCGGAATCCTCAATGAATTTCTTTCAGCTGAAAAAATAGCCCGCCATCTGGGCAGGAACAATTTTGCTTCGATAGTCAAAGCGGCGATTTTCGGCATTCCGCTGCCGCTCTGTTCCTGCGGCGTTATTCCGCCGACCGTAGCCCTCCGCAAAGCAGGTGCCGGACGCGCACCGGTGCTTTCTTTTTTAATTGCCACCCCTACGACAGGCGTCGATTCCATCGCAGCCACTTACTCGCTCATGGGGCCTTTTTTCGCCTTTTATCGCGTCTTGGCTTCCTTTATAGCCGCCGTTTTTACCGGAAGTCTTGCAGGTCTTCTAAAACTGGAAGAAAAGGGTACCCAATTGGCTAATGGGGTGCAGGCTTTATCAGATTCTCCGGCTTTCACCAAAAGAATTTTACGGGTGATACAATACGGATTCGTTGAATTGATTTCCGAAATCAGCAAATGGCTGATCATAGGCATTCTCATCGGCGGCGTCATAACCTTTTTTATACCTGATGACTTTTTCAGGCAGGCCGGAGGGAACGGCATCGTCAACATGCTTTTAATGCTTTTGATCGCCGTGCCGCTTTACGTGTGCGCCACCGGTTCAATTCCGATTGCCGCGGCCCTCATGATGAAAGGACTGAATCCTGGAGCCGCATTTGTCTTTCTGCTGGCCGGCCCGGCCACCAATTCGGTGACGATTACCGTGATCTCTAAATTTCTCGGGAAAAAGACCACAGCGGTTTACCTAAGCGGCATCATCGTCAGCAGCATTGTATTAGGTTTGGGATTGGATTTTATCTGGAATCACTACAATCTATCGGCTTCCTTTCTCCATCATCATCATCATCATGCTCTGCTGCCGCCGACGCTGAGCGCGATTTCTGCAGCCGTCATTTTAGTTCTCCTGCTTGCGGCGCCGCTTGTAAATCGCATGAAAAAGGGTGAAGAACCTCAGATAATGGAGAAAGGTGAAATGACTTTGATTTTTTATGTACCGGATATGACCTGCAACAACTGCGTTGCGCATGTCAAAAAGGCCGTTGAAAGTGTCGATGGTGTTGATCGGGCGCGAATCGATTTGGCGACGAAAAAAGTCGAATTGGTTCACACCGATCAACTGGACTTGTCGCTGGTTTTTGAAGCGATACGCGCCGCCGGATACGAGCCGAAAACGACCTGAACAAATCAAACTCAAAACCGCTTTTACCATGGGCTGTTCAATAGAACAGCTTTTTTTTTATCTGATGGAATTTTTTCTTGCAGAATCGCTCAGATTTGCCTAAAGTAAGGAAAAAGTGGAATAGCTGATCGGATGGTTACTGCTCGGAACCGGCGAAAATCTTTGCGGGGTGCACCCACTGCAGACGTCATTTCGCCGCTATGACAGCATTTAAATGCGAGTCAGCCATGCCTTATTTTATACTGCTCATTTTATTGTCGTCGACGGTAACGCTTCTCATTCGAGCTGAGCTTTCGAATCGACGTCGGCAGGTCTATATTTTCAAGCCGCTTTCTACGGTCATCGTGATCTCTACGGTTTTGCTGTCATTTTTAGGCGAAACTCGTTTTTCTTACTCTTTTCTCATTTTAATCGGTCTGCTTTTTTCCCTTGGGGGCGACATTGCACTGATGTTTCCCAATAAGAAATTATTTTTAATCGGTTTAATTTCATTTCTCCTTGCTCATATCGTATATACGATTGCTTTCGGGTCTATCGGGAATTTTTCAGAATTGGACATATGGACTGCAACAGCTTTGGGCTTGGCGGGGATTGTAACCTATCGTCTTCTTCGCGCCGGCCTCGGCGCGCTGAAACTGCCGGTAATCGTTTACATGGTAGTCATTTCGGTGATGGTCAATCGCGCCTTTTCCGTGTGGGCCAATCCTGCCTGCTCATCCCTGCCGGCTGGATTAATCAGCTCCGGCGCCGTTCTCTTTTATCTTTCCGATGCCATCTTGGCTCTCAACCGTTTTGCCAAGCCTTTGCGGTATGAGCGGTTCAGTTTGGTGCCGTACTATTTGGGTCAGTTTTTCATTGCGTTGTCTACGTATTATGTAAAATAAAAACTATGGAGGATCTATGAGAAAAAAATCAATTATCGTTGTAAGTCTCGTTTTATTATACGGTATTGCCGCGGCTCAACCGTTGGCCGCCGGTCGAGAAAAGTTTTTAGGAAACATCATCAACGACGGCAATTCCATTCCTTATAAATTTGCGGAAATCTGGAATCAGGTTACACCGGAAAATGCCGGAAAATGGGGAAGCGTGGAGGGAATCAAAGATAATTACAACTGGTCGAACTTGGATAAAATTTATCAATTTGCGAAAAAGAGGAATTTTCCGTTTCGGATGCACACTTTGGTTTGGGGGCAGCAGCAACCAGGCTGGCTCAAATCGCTACCGCCGGACCAGCAAAGAGAGCAGGTCGAGGAGTGGATCCGTCTGGTCTCCGAACGTTACCCGAAAATCGATTTTATCGACGTAGTTAACGAGCCGCTGCATGAGACGCCGGTCTATGCCGAGGCTTTGGGCGGAAAGGGCGCTACGGGTTGGGACTGGGTTATCTGGTCGTTTGAAAAGGCGCGGCAGTACTTCCCAAACGCAAAACTTCACATCAATGACTACCATATCCTCACCGGTTTAGCGTCGATCAGCGATTATCTAAAAATCATCAATCTTCTCAAAGATCGCGGACTTATTGACGGAATCGGGTGCCAGGGGCACTTTCTCGAGTCAACGAGCAGCAAGCTCATCACCAGCCGCCTGAATCAATTGGCAAAAGCCGGGCTGCCGATCTACATCACCGAATATGACGTCAACATTGCCGATGACACTAAGCAGCTTAATGTGTT
>JAPDPN010000001.1:23362-58793 GCA_034506455.1 Candidatus Zhuqueibacterota bacterium
CATCCTTTCCGGCAGCCCAAACAATGGCATTCCAGACCAGCTGACGGTAATGAGGGTTTTCATACGCACGGCGGTCGTGGCCCGGTTGCAGACAAACAATGCGGGAAGCGCCGTATCGATTCGTCCAGCCGATGATTGGGGAACTCGAAGGATGTGTCGTGCGCAGTAAAGGTGTTACGGAATCGAGCAGATAAAGATTGCCGTAGACTTCGTCGGTAAGCTCAAAATCGCTCAAGCCGGCGGTAACAGAATGCTTTGTATCGATAATTTGCACCGGAAAACGGACGTCATGCTGATAGGTGGAAGCAGAAGAACGATCGCTTTCAGGCAGGGATTCCGGTAGAATATATTTTCCGCCGCGAATGCGGGTGAATTCATCCCAGTGCTGATAAGAAACCAGCGAATGATGCAGAAAAACCAACCCTTTTCCATTTTCGACCAAAACGAGAAATGCATTCTTTTGCTCTTCGGAAATTTCCTGAACCATGTCATAGAAAATGATCACCTGGATATGCTCCAAGTCTGAAGAAGCATAGAGCTCATTAGCGTGAGGTTGTGAGGCAAATTGCGGTCGGATTCCCTCCATGCTTTCGAACATGGAATGGAAAGCTGCTTCATCAAATTCGTGTCCGCCGGTGATAATCAAAACGGGTATCGGTTCGGCAGACAGGGATGCGGCAAACAGCAATAGGAAAATCGCTGCGCTCAGGAATCTCATTTTATCCGATCTTTCCTCCCGGCTTGTCGCTTTAGCTGTGCTTTGCGCCGCCTGTAACCGGTTGGGGAAAAACAGGAGATATTTGCCGGCGCGGAAAAAGATTCGTTCTCAGAAACTCCTGTAAAAGAATCGCAAATTTACGGCTTTGCGAAACGAAAACTCGTCCGAGAAAAGGATTATAATCCCTTTTTTCGATTTCTGAAAGGATGCCTCGATAGATTCGGCTGGCGGCTTTTACGGCGAATCTTCCGTCTTTTGAGAGCATAGGAATTCCGTTATCCGCTTCAATAAAGAAGCGATGTGCCCGTTCGACTTGGTACTTGACGAGCTGCCTCATGGAATCATTAAAGGTTTCCTTAAAGAAATCTTTTTCATCCAGTCCGAATTGACGCACTTCGTTGAGCGGCAAATAAATCCGGTTCATATTTTTGTCTTCTTGGATGTCGCGCAGAATGTTTGCCAACTGCATGGCTACGCCGAGTTTTTCGGCATAATTCAACGCCGCCGGATCGCTGAAGCCGATAATATAGCTCATCATGATGCCGACGACGCCTGCAACGGCGTAGGCAAACTGGTATAATTCGGCAAACGACTGATAACGGTTCTTCAGCAAATCGAGCTTGACGCCGTCGAGCAGCTCCAAAGGGTATCGGAGAGGAATGTTATAGGCAAGTGCCGAAGGAATGAACGCCTTTAAAATGGGATGTTCCGATTCTCCGCTTCGATAAGCGACGGCCAGTTCGTATTTGAGGTATTCGATTTCGGCCGTCAATTCATCTACTGTTCTGTTGCGCGGATTGTCGACAATATTGTCGGCATATCGACAAAAGCTATAGAGAGCAAAGGTCGGCAGCCGCTTTTCTTTCGGCAAAAATTGGGTGGAAAGATAAAAGCTCTTTGAATGAAGAGCCGTTTGGGCTTTTGCATAAGCTATGGCATGCCTTATGTTTGTATCGTTTAGATTCATATGGCCTCAATTTAAAATTATTCTTAGGGATCAAACACTTTTTCAATTATAAATCATTCCATGCAAATTAGCAGATAATTCCGCAAGCGGGGTCAATTATCCACGCCCTGCCTCGGCGGCGTAAAGAGTTTCCCGCCTTTTTATCGCAAGTTTCCACCAGGGAATGGACGGATATTCGTGATGCTCCCAATGGTAGTCGAAATGATAACAGGCCAGCAAAGACCAGAAAGGTTTGAGGCTGCTGCTGACTGCGCGGTGGCGGTCACGGTAACCGCCTACCGGTTTACGATGCGGCAAATAGGTGCCGAAAAAAAACAATTGTAATGTAGACAGCAAAGACGGTACTACCCAAAAGAGCGTTAAATTCATTGTCGGGACATGAAAAAGATGATGAAAAATATTGAAAATTACCGCCATGCCGAGTAGTTGCTTCCAGGAAAGATAGCGCTTAAGGAAAGTAAAATACCAGCCGAAAAAAGAGGTGCGGCGGCCGTCGTGGTAATCCGGGTCTTTCGATGAAGCCGGAAAACGGTGATGCATAAAATGTTTTTCTCGAACCTGGAGGTAGGGAAAGAGGGCATAGAGACCCAGGCACAATGCGCCGATCAAGGAATTGAGCCGGTGACGACGCGGCACTATACTGCCGTGAATGGCATCGTGAGCAGTAATAAAGACGCCGGTATAGAGAAAAGTCTGCAGGAGAATGCCGGGCAGTGCGAATGCGGCTGTTTGCTTTCCCCGCAGTGAAAAAAGCAGAATCAGTAATGCGGCCCAGGATAACAGAATGAGTGCCGCCATAAAAAGTCCGAAATATTTTTTCACAACGAGGCCCTTAAAATGATCAACAAAAAATAAATCAATTGCGCCCAGAATGAATGAAAGATGAGATCGGGCAATCGCGTCTCGAACACCATCCACCTTGTTCCCAGGCTTGAAAAAATAAGAGCAATTAAAAACCAGCCGACATAATTTTGCAGGGGCGGACGTCCGTCCTGCCATTGCCAATAGCGTAAATAAACGGCAGCCGGCTCCATGATAAAGTCAAAACCGACCATCAGCAGTGCAGTGACGACAGCAAAGAGCAAGGCGCGTCGTTTCTGCATCAGCCTTTGGGCAACGGCTGCTGCTGAAAGCTGTATACTCAACCAAGCGAACCCGATGGCAATCGGCACACCCGCCGCCTGCGGCTGCAGAATGTTGCCGTAAGCATAATGGCCGAAAATAATGCCGGTACGAAGGCCGATCCATTCGCAAAACAATCCGCCGAGGACAACAATCGTCGCCCAAAAGACGGACTTGGCTCTGAGATTTTGAGTTTGAACAAAGCGAATCAACAGGAGGATCGACAATCCTATCAGAAAAACGCCGGCAAGCCGCTGCATGAGCACCTGAAACCATCCCAGCAGGTGCCACAGCCCGCCTGCCGTCAAAAGAACGTAGAGTAAAATTATTTCTAGTCGACGGGTCATGACCGAGTCTCGGCTTTTATGAAGCTGACTTTTCGATCTTTCCAGGAGACGGCACCGCGGCGGTAGCAGCGAAAAGAGTTGAAGCCGATCATCAGAACCGCGCCGATGCTCAATGGATTGAGCAGCGTGCTGACCCAGACGGGATGGCCGAAGTGTTCGGCAATGAGAAATCGAATTGCAGCGGCGAGGCCGATCATGGCAACGGCTTCGGCGCGAAGCGACGGTACCGCCAAGAGCGCGAACGGAAGAATGTAGATACTGAACAGCAACACTGAAAAGAGAAGAAAAGGAATCGTTTTGTAACCCATCAGACCGAAGGCATTCTTGGAAAATCCCCAATAGACCTCGTTCCAAGAGGAGTACATCCTTCCAAAAACCATTCTGTTGCCCGATGCGGTCAAAATTTTTTCCCCCTTTCGTTTTGCAAGCCGGGCCAATTCCGTATCTTCAACGATATGTCCCTTGACTGCCTCATGTCCCCCGATTTGATCGTAGCCTTGGCGGGTAAAAGCAAGCCACTGGCCGTTGGCGGCCGCCATGGAGGGAAATTTGGCGTAATAGGTCAACCAGAGCGGTAAAAGGGAATAGACAAAGGTGTCGAAAACCGGAATCACCAGTTTTTCCGCAAAGGTAACGGTTATCTGCTGTGGAAAGGCTGAGAATAAGCTCAACGAGAGACGTTGCATCCAACCGATAGTCTTTTCTACGGCTTCCGGCGCATATTGGTTATCCGCATCGGTAAAGATCAAGTAATCTCCGCCGGCAGCATGACTCAACTGATGACAAGCCCAGTTTTTTCCAGTCCATCCGTCCGGTAAAGGAGCGCCGCTGAGAAGGCGTATGCGGGCATCCTGGGTTGAGAAACGGCGTACAATGCCTGCCGTATTGTCCTGAGAGTGATCGTCCAACACTAAAATTTCCAAATTCTGATAACTTTGCCGGATAAGCGACTCCAAAGCTCGTCCGATATTCGCTTCTTCATTACGGGCCGGAATAAGGACCGACACAAGCCGAACGTCCTTGGGTTTGGGGCCGTTTTTGATCATCGGCGCCGTCATGACGTTTACCAGAGTAATCAACGCAATCAACGCCAAGCAGCCGATGAGAAAGCCGACAAAAATGCTCATGCCCTGTCCCTTTTGCGACTGAGGCGATGACGCCACATTGCCAATGATTCGTTGATCGATGCTTTACCCTGCAGCAAAACTTTTCCTTCTTCGCGTCGGATAATTTGCTCCTGAAGCTCGTCCAATAGAGCTTCATGCCGGCTCTGCAGCCGCTCTGTGAGATCCTCCGTTGAGGCGCAAAGGTCAGTGACTTCATTAAGGCGGATAAAGACATCCGCGCGCTGATCCGAAAGGTATTCGGCTCTGAAAGCGGCTTGTATAACTCTCACGGGCTCAGGAGCTTGACGAATCAATAGCTCCACGCCGCGCTTGTAGACGAGAGGCCGCACTCCCCAAGGCAGCAGCTCACCCTGGGGAAAAATGCAGACGACGGCTTTTTGCGCCAACAGCTTTTGTGTATAGCTCAATGATTCCAAACTTTTTTTTACAGAGCGAGGCTCTATAGAATAGGCGCCGACGCGGGAGAAAAAACGGTTTCGACGGAGCTGTTCCTCCAGCATCATGAGAAATATGGGACGGTGAAATAGTTTTACTTTCAGCAGATAGACGAAAAAGCCGTCCCACCAGGTGCTGTGATTGGGGAGAAGCAGAATTGCCCCTTCATCGGGGTTCGGAGGCTCGCCGAACAGACGAATCGAATGGAAATGGCGCCGCATGAGATTAAAAATGTACGGCCGAAAAATCATCTCATGCAGGGCAGACGGCGAGGCAGGTATCATCCTTTCGCCCTCAAATTACGTCCTCAGATCATTGATGACGAGTTTGGCGGTCGTTTCTGCCGTCATCATAACGCCCGGCAGGCCGGCGCCGGGATGAGTGGAAGCGCCGACGAGATAGAGTCGTGCAATGTCTTCGCTGCGGTTATGCGGGCGGAAAATGGCGGTCTGCGTCAATCTCGGCTCGACTCCCCACGCGCTTCCATAGGTGTTGTTGTTCTTTTTGAGGAAATCTGCCGGTGTAAATGTTTCGACCACCTGAAGATTTGCTCTCAACTCCTCCAATCCGAAATCTTTTTCCAAAAAGTCAAGAATTCGGTTGCGGAAAGGTTCCGCTTCGCGCGACCAATCGATGCCGCTTTGCAGATTGGCAACCGGAACGAGCACATACATGCTTTCGCATCCTTGCGGTGCCATGCCGGGATCGGTTCGCGTGGGCACGTGCAGGTACATCGAAAAGTCCTGCGGCAGTATCTTTTTATCGAAAATATCGCGGATCAGCTCTTTATAGCGCGGCGATAAAATGAGCGTGTGGTGTTTGAGCTGCGGATACTGCCGCCTGACGCCGAGATAGAGGAGAAACGCGCTCATACTGTAGTGGATTTTTGCAAGTCGTCTGCTCGTCCACCTTTTGCGATAAACCTCCGGTATGAGGGTGCCATAGGTGTGGATAAAGTCGGCGTTCGAAATAACAGCGTCGAAACGATGAATATCATGGTCGACCTGCACCCCGGTTGCCGTACCGTTTTCGACGACAATTCGTTTTACCGGCGATTCTGTGAGAATTCTTCCTCCTATTTCCTCAAAAAGACGACGAAAAGCGTCCACTAAAGTGGTCATCCCGCCTTTAGTAAACCAGACACCGCCGACCTTTTCGAGATACGGAATCATTTGATAAACAGCCGGCGAGCGGAAAGGATTGCCGCCGATGAACAACGGATGGAACGAAAAGACGAACCGATGACGAAAGTCTTTGAAAAAACGCGAGGCAAAGTTATAGGAGCTGACTAGGGCGCCGAGGCGCAATGCACGCGGAGCAAACGACAACATTATTTTCCAATTGTCAAAGGGCGTTGCCCCCAACTTTTCCAGAATGACGGCACGATAAAGCTCGCGCGATGCCGCCATGAACCGGTCGTATTGAGCTGCATCATCCGTATTAAATGCCGCCATCTGCTGCTTCATTCGGTCAGCGTCATCGATGTAATCGATATAGGTTTTGTCGTGAAAATAGATACGATAGAATGGATCGAGAGGAATTAACTCGAGATAATCGGAAAGCTTTTTACCGGCAGCGTTAAAAATATCTTCGATTACCGAAGGCGCCGTGATGAGCGATGGGCCCATATCGAAACGATAGCCTTCTTTTTCCAACAAGTAAGCATGCCCCCCGACACGGGCGTTTTTTTCAAAAATCGTGACCTGAAATCCGGCAGCCTGCAATCGAATTCCGACGGACAGGCCGCCGAATCCTGCACCGATGACGGCGATTTTTTTCATGTTTCCCACCTCAAAGTTAATGAGTCATATTTTCAATAAGCAGCTTTGCCGCAATTTTACCGGATTGAATGACCAAGGGCACACCTCCGCCCGGATGCGACGAACCGCCGGCGAAATAAAGGCCGCTGATTTGACGACTTCGGTTTGGCGGCCGCAAAAACGCCGTATAGCGGCTGTTGGAGGAAATGCCGTAAATGCTGCCGCGATTGCTGCCGAAACGCTCGTAAAAATCCACAGGCGTCAACACCTTTTCAAATTGGATCTTGTTTGCCAGCGAAAAACCGTGGCGCGCAAGCTTTTGCAGGACCCTATTCCGCAAATGCTCAACGGCATCGTGCCAATTTTGGTCGGCCAAGTACGGTGCATTGACGAGGACAAACCAATTTTCAGCGTTCGGTGGGGCATGGTCGACGTCCGTTTTCGAGGTAATTGCCGCATATACCGTCGGATCTTCCGGTGGAACAAGATCGTCAAAGATCTGCTGAAATTCGCGGCGATAATCTTGCGAAAAAAAGATATTATGATGAGCAGCCTCCTTATGAACACCCTTAACTGCCCAAAGGAACACGATGCCGGAGATCGACGGCTCCAAACGGTTGAGTTTGGCGCGCAGGCCGTCAAAGCCGTCGATAAGATCATTAAAGGCTTGAACGACATCGGCATTGCAAAGAACGGCATCGACGGGTATAAATTCGCTGTCGGTCTGCACGCCTACGATTCGTCCCTTGTGATGTTCGATCTTTCTGACGGCCGTGTTGAGGCGAATCTCCACGCCCAAGTCGCCAGCAACACGATGCAGAGCGTCCACCAAGCGATACATGCCGCCTTGAATATAGTAACCGCCCAAATTATACTCTACGTGGGGGATGATGTTCAGCGTTGCCGGCGCTTTAAACGGGTCGCTGCCGTTGTAGGTAGGGTAGCGGTCGAACAGTTGCACCAGTCTGCCGTCGCTGAAAAAACAGCTTACGGTTTGATGAACGGTGCGAAAGGCATCGAGCTCTCGAAGATGAAGCAGCGTCGAAAGATTTCTACGGTTCAATAAAGTCCTCAGCTCGTGAATTGGATTGAAAATAAAGGTTTCGGCAGTCAATTCGTAAATGCGTCGAGAATAGGCAAGGAATCGCTCTACAGCCTCCACTTGGGAGGGGGAAAAGCGGCGCGTTTCCTCCGCACGCAGCGACGGCTCGGCATAGGCATCATAGCGGCTGCCGTCCGGAAAGAAATAGCGGCACAGCGGCGCAACGGGAATAAAATTCAGATACTCCTGCCGATCCAAACCGCAGGCGGCGAACAGATCGTCAATGATGAACGGCATTGTCAGGAGCGATGGGCCGGTATCGAAACGATAGCCTCCAACCGCGATTTCGCTCATCTTGCCGCCGAGAAGCGGGTTTTTTTCAAACAGAGTGACCTGCAGATTCCGATGTGCCAGCGAGATTGCGCCGGCCAGTCCTGCCAGACCTCCGCCGATCACTGCGACCCTTTTCATAGAAATTTCCTTTGAGCCGTTCGTAGATTGTCACCGTCAACAGGATGTGACTCAAGCCGAAGATAAAGTCCTCGACAGGGATGGTGATGATTCTCATTCCGAGCATATACTGCGGATTGTAAAGGACAATCGGCCGCGCCGTCAAATAGGTGTTGAATATTAGCGTCAAAATAACAACAGCTCCAATTATGACCCAAATTCGCGAATCTTCCCAAATTTGGGTTTTAATTAAGGCATTTAGGAAATAGACGGTCGCTGCCGCGATTAAAACCAGACCGGTATATTCGAGACCCTTTAAAAAAAGGATGATGCCGGCGAAACTCGATATACCGGCCGGCAATCCCAACCCAAGAGTTAACTTTTTGGGCGGCAGGAATTTGATTATAATTTCCCAAATAAAGAGACAGGCAAAAGGTACCGTTACAAAGAACGACCACTCCTCGACGGGAAGTCCCAAGAGACGCGGCCCCAGGATAAAGCGCTCGTTAAAGTACCAATGTCTTCCGGTTACGGCAATATCCCAAATGATGAACGGAATGAGCGAAAGAAAAACAGCGATAAACGCTTTGGGCCATTGTTTGAAGAAACGGACCTTATGATCAAAACTGTTCAGCAGAGGTCCGATAAAGACAAAAAGGTTAAAGAGCAGATATTCACTGCGCATAGCCCGTCCTTTCGAGCTCGTTCAGCCACTTTTGCACGCCCTCCCTCTCTATTGGATCGAGCTCCTCAACCTTGAGAATAAAATTAAGGGCGTTGCGGACCAATTCCGGCGGCGTATCGATCGTTGCCTGGGGGCCGAGCGCAATAATTTTTCGAAAGCTTTGCCGAGCAGCTTCGCGTCTATTGAAGAAAAAAGGCAGATAATAGCACGTGGTGCCGTGAATAAAGAGGGCTTCCAGGTCGTGCTCGGCCTTGGCCAAGCCTTCATCCATAACGGCCAACCCCTGTTTGGCCCAACGAAGTTTGGCGTGAGGAGAAAAGACGTACTTGGCTTTTACGGCAATTAAAGAACCCAAATAAGTTTGTGCAACCCCTTGCTTTTCTCCGCTTTGCGCAAGTTTTTGAAAAAGGTCGACCGCTTCCCTATGCTTTTCTTCGGACTGAAGGGCGGAATAATAAAGCCGCCGAGCCGAATCCCATAAAGAAACCTCATCGGCGGAAAGATCCGCCAAAGAAAAGAGAATAATAAACGCAACGTATTTGAAACTCATGAATTCTCTTGAATTCTTTTTTTGGGTTTGATGATAAAATCAAGGCGAGGATTCGTTTGTACGCTTTATTGTTTTGCCCGCTTCGGCAAAAACCTGAATGGCGCGCCGGCGAGCAAAGTCATGATCGACTATCGGTGCCGGATAAGATGGAGTTCCAAATTCAGGGACCCATTGCCGGATGAAATCATCCTTGGGATCGAAGCGTTGTCGTTGCAGCTCGGGATTAAAGATGCGAAAGTAGGGAACCGCGTCGCAGCCGGTGCCGGCAGCCCATTGCCAATTGCCGTTGTTGGAAGCGAGCTCATAATCGAGCAATTTTTCTGCAAACCACCGTTCTCCGAGCCGCCAATCGATCAACAGATGTTTGACGAGAAAGCTTGCCGTTACCATTCGCAATCGGTTATGCATAAAGCCGGTTTGGGCCAACTGCCGCATACCGGCATCGACGAGCGGGTAGCCTGTAAGTCCCTCTTTCCAGTGTGCCAAGTCTTCTTCCGCCTGCCGCCAGCGTATCGAGTCGAATTCCGCGCGAAAAGCGTGATCGACCACATGCGGAAAATGGTACAGTATCATCATAAAGAATTCCCGCCAGATCAGCTCATTCAGCCACGTTTCGTTCAATTCCAACGCCGCGCGCACCAAGCGCCTAATGCTGATGGTGCCGAAGCGGAGATGTATTCCCAACTTTGATGTGCCGTCTACGGCCGGAAAGTCGCGATCAAGATGGTAGCGACGAATTTTTTCCAAAGGGATTTCTCGAGAGGGGAAAGCGAGTCCGCTTGGATAAAAGCCGACCATTTCAAGAGGCGGAATCGGCTCTTGCGGAATTTTTGCAAATCGTTCAAAAAAGGGTTCGACGACATATTCGGATAATACTTCCGGTTCTGCGGCAAGCCGCTTCATCCAGGTGTTTTTAAAAGGCGTAAAAACGGTATAGGGTTTTCCATCGGCTTTGGTGATATGATCAGGCGGAAAAATTGTCTGATCGGAAAAGGAATGAATCTCCACCCCGAACTCCTGTGCCGTTTTTCGGACCTCATTATCTCGGCGCAATGCATAGGGCTCATAATCCTGATTGAAATAGAGCTTTTTAATGGGAAATTCATTGAACAGGCGGCGCCAAATCTCATTCGGCCGGCCGATCGCGACCTTGAGAGAGCTTCCTGAGCGTTTTAATTGCTGATCGATTTCCTGCACCATCGAGTGAATAAACTCGACGCGCGGATCGCGAGGGTTCTTTAGTTCTTTAAGAATGTCGGTATCGAAAATAAAGACGGGAAGAACCGGCAGGCCGCTGCTAAGAGCATGGTGCAGGCCGCGATTGTCGTACAGCCGCAGATCGCGACGAAACCAAAAGGCGGTGAGAGGGGTGGATTCATCAAATCGGCTCATAGAAGTGACGGAAATGAAGATATTATGGACATAAAATCATTTTCTCCTGTCAACAGGTCTGCTAATGAGCAAAATTCCCGATATGCCTTTCGTAAAAGAGCTCTTTCCGCAAAAATTTTGCATTTTGCAAAATTAGTTGCTACATTTTTGAGAAACAACAAGTTTGTCCAGGAAAAGGAGAACGCTATTATACGCGGCAATAAAAATGGGTCGATAAAAATATTTCGTCCCGAAACGGTTCTTCCGATTAGTTTTGCACTTCTTATTTTGTTGGGCTCTTTGATTTTGTACCTGCCGATCTGTTCCGGAGAGGGACACACCCTGTACGTAGATGCCCTTTTTACTGCCGCCTCCGCAGTTTGCGTGACAGGGCTGACGGTGGTGGACACCGGTTCTCACTGGAGCACCGTCGGTACGGCCGTCATTCTCATGTTGATCCAAATCGGCGGGCTGGGGATCATGACCTTCACCTCATTCTTTGTGCTGCTGGTTACGCGGCGACTGAGCATCATGAACAGAGATTTGATCGGAGCCAATTTCAGCGTCGCTTCGGCAAAAGGCAATGTCCGCAATCTGCTTCTGACCATCGTTTTGGGAACCTTGGCGGTCGAGTTTTTGGGTGCAGCTCTGCTTTTCTTACGCTTCAAAGAGACTTATCCTCTCGGCTATTCGATTTATCTGGCGCTGTTTCATTCCATTTCCGCCTTTTGTAATGCGGGATTCTCACTATTCAGCACCAGCCTAACGGCTTTTCAAGGCGATATCCTGGTCAATTTCACTGTTATGGGCCTGATTGTGATCGGCGGCATCGGCTTTTGGGTGCTCTATGATTTGCGCAATGTACCTTCCCGCAAAGGAAACTTTCATTCGACGACGCTGCACACGCGAGTCGTCATTTACACTTCTCTGATACTGATCGGCATTGGCGCGTTTTGGTTTGCATTGAACGAGTGGAACAATGTACTCGCCGGATTGCCCCTCAAAAACAGAATTCTGGCCTCCTTGTTTCAGGCCGTAACGCCGCGGACGGCCGGTTTTAACACCGTCAATATCGGTGATTTGCGCGACAGTACATTATTGATGATGATCCTGCTGATGGTGATTGGTGCTTCACCCGGATCCTGCGGCGGCGGCATTAAAACCTCGACGATGGCGGTCATTTTAGCGATGGTTGTTGCACAGATCAACAACCGAGGTCAAGTGCAGATCTTTAAACGGGGCATTCCGGATCATATTGTTTCCAAATCCATCGTGATCTTGTTCTTTGCCATCGTTCTCCTGTTCGGCGTGTTGATCGCTTTGCTAATTACCGAAAGGCCTTTGCAGCCATTGTTTGCAGGCCGCGGTCTTTTCCTTAATCTTTTGTTTGAATCCGCCTCCGCTTTCGGAACGGTCGGGTTGTCGACCGGAATTACCTCTTTCCTCTCATCGACGGGCAAAATCATCGTTACCCTCCTCATGTACCTGGGAAGAGTCGGTTCCGCAACTTTGGCCATGGTGGTTGCAGGAGAAAATGCAAAGAGCATTCGGTACGCTGAAGATGACATTCTAGTGGGTTAAAAAGAAAAAGGCTTTTTGCTATGAAATCGTTCGCAGTCATCGGTTTGAGCAGTTTCGGCTACTATCTGGCTAAATATCTGTCCGATCAAGGCTATCATGTTTTGGCGGTAGACAAAAGAGAAGACCGGATCGAGAGGGTCAAGGCATTCGTGGAAAAAGCCATTGTGATCGACGCCACGGACAAGGAGACCCTTTCGACTTTGGGGCTGGAGGATTTGGACGGCGTCTTTGTCAGCTTGGGCGACGAAATGGACGCCAGCATTTTGGTGACGCTCTATTTGCGCGAAATGAAGGTCAAGCGCATCGTCGCAAAAGCGCTGACCGAAGATCACGGCAAGATCCTCGACATCATCGGTGCGCATCAGGTGGTTTTTCCGGAGCGGGATGAGGCTTACCGCATCTCGCGCAACCTGCGCAGCGATTATATCCTGGACACCATCGATCTAATGGAGGGCTACAGCATCATCGAGATTGCGCCTCCCCAGGAATTTATTGGTCATACCTTGGGCGAGTTGGACCTGCGCAACAAATACGGCGTACAGGTAATTGTCATAAAGGAACTGATACCGGAAAAGATCGTTATGGTGCCTTCGGCAGACCATATGATCAAAGACACCAGTATCTTGATGATTCTTGGGGATGACGAATCGTTGGAAAAAATACGCAAAATGAAGTAGAATAAACTTGTCTGCAGCGTGGTTAACATACCGATGCAGCAGGGAGTTGAAACCATGTCCGTGCATGTGATTCACATTTACCGCGAGCGCTCCGACATCGTCAGTCGGCCGGCTTCGGGATCCTTTTTTTTCCACGGCCTTCGGGGTTGGGGAGAAGGAAACTGGGAGCCGAATGTCGACATTTACGAAACGACTGACGAAGTTATCATCCGCGCCGAGTTGGCCGGTGTGAGCCGAGAAGATGTACAGATCCGCGTCAAACCGGGCAAGCTGATCATCAGCGGCGAACGGCGGCCGCCGCAAAGCGGAGAAAGGACTTTGTTTCATCAAATTGAGATCAAATGCGGAAGCTTTTCCAAGATCATTCCCATGCCTTCCAATCTGGAGCATAACGAAATTGAAGCCAGATTAGTAGACGGCATGTTGGAAATTCGCATCTCGAAACGGGAGCAAGTCATCGAGATTCCTATTGAAGTAAAAAGTGTGGACATGAAATAAGGAATTTTTAAAGGCGGAGGCATGAGCGAGATGGATTACTACAATGATGCGAACGAAACCGGAGAGGAGCCGAAAGTTCCATCGGAATTGCCGGTGCTGCCTTTGCGGGATACGGTGGCTTTTCCCAATATCGTCACGCCTCTCATCATTGCGCGGGAGAAATCGGTTCGGCTGATCAACGATGTCGTGGCCGGAACGCGGATGCTGGCGTTGGTGGCGCAAAAAAGGGCCGAAGAGGAAAATCCGACGCCGGACAGCATCTATTCCTACGGCATTGCGGCGACGGTTTTGCGTATGCTCAAATTTCCGGACGGTTCTCTTCGCGTGCTGGTTCAGGGTATCTCGCGCTTAAAAGTGCTCAAAATCATCCAGGAAGAACCTTATATGGTCGGTAAGGTTCGCCTGATTCCCGACTCGTACGAGCCCTCGACGGAATTGGAAGCCTTGAAGCGCAATTTGGCCATTCAATTCCAAAAAATTGTCTCTTTGGTGCCGCAGCTGCCGGACGAACTGCAGATTGTGGTCGTCAATACCGATCACCCTGGAAAATTGGCGGATCTCATCGCCTCAAACCTCAATTTGTCCGTCGAGGAAAAGCAGGACATCATCGAAACCATCGATATCAAGCGCCGTCTCGAAAAGCTCACCGTTTATGTAAACCGTGAGCTGGAAGTGCTGGAAATGGGCTCCAAGATCCAAGACCAGGTGCAGAGCGAGCTGGGAAAGAATCAGCGCGAATACTTTTTGCGCGAGCAGTTGCGGGCCATCCAAAAAGAATTGGGGATCGGCGATGAGAAATCGGCCGAGATCGAAGAGCTGCGGCAAAAGTTGAACGAGGCCAAGCTGCCGGAGCAGGCTTACCAGGAGGCGATGCGCGAGCTTGACCGTCTTTCTAAAATGCAGCCCGGAGCGGCGGAATACACGGTTTCCCGCACTTACCTGGACTGGATGCTTGCGCTGCCGTGGTCGATTTCCACGGAAGACAATTTGGATATCGAGACGGCGCAACGCGTCTTGGATGAAGATCACTACGATCTGGAAAAAGTCAAGGAGCGCATCATCGAGTATTTGGCGGTACGCAAACTAAAACAGAACACCAAGGGACCGATTCTCTGTTTTGTCGGGCCTCCGGGTGTGGGCAAAACTTCCCTCGGCCGCTCCATTGCGCGGGCGATGGGAAGAAAATTCGTGCGCATCTCCCTTGGCGGCGTTCACGACGAAGCGGAAATCCGCGGTCATCGCCGGACCTATATCGGAGCACTGCCCGGCCGTATTCTGCAGGGATTAAAGACCGCCGGCAGCAACAATCCCATCTTTATGCTCGATGAAGTCGACAAAATCGGCCAGGATTTTCGCGGCGATCCTTCTTCGGCGCTGTTGGAAGTTCTGGATCCGGAGCAGAACTTTGCCTTTTCAGACCATTATTTGGATGTTCCGTTTGATCTTTCCAAGGTGATGTTCATAACCACCGCCAACGTCCTGGATACAATTCCGGCGCCGCTGCGCGACCGAATGGAGGTGCTGGAGCTGCCGGGATACATCGAAGAAGAAAAAGTGCAGATTGCCGTCAAATACCTGATCCCCAAGCAGATTGAGGAAAACGGTTTAAAGCGGCGACAAGTGCAGTTCGAGAAAAAGGCGGTGCACAAGATTGTTCAATCCTATACGCGTGAGGCCGGCGTCCGCAATTTGGAGCGGCAGATTGCCACGATTTGCCGCAAGATTGCCCGGCAAGTGGCTGCCGGTTCGGAGCAGAAGAAATTCGTCGTCACGGCGGAAAGTTTGACCGAATACCTTGGCCCTGAAAAATTCTTTTCCGAGGTCAAGGAACGTACCTCGCAGCCCGGCGTTGCAACCGGCTTGGCGTGGACGCCGACCGGCGGCGATGTGCTGTTTGTCGAGGCGACCCAGATGGCCGGTTCTAAGGGTTTGATTTTGACCGGTCAGCTCGGCGAAGTTATGAAGGAATCGGCGCAGGCGGCGCTTTCCTATATCCGCTCGCGCGCCCAAGAGTTCGGCATTGATGAGGGCTTTTTCGAAAAGCGGGACATTCACATTCACGTTCCCGCCGGCGCCATTCCCAAAGACGGCCCATCTGCCGGCGTAACGATTGCAACAGCTTTGATGTCGCTGCTGAAAAATCGGCCGGTGCGAAACGACATTGCCATGACCGGTGAGATTACTTTGCGCGGCAAAGTGTTGCCGGTCGGCGGCATTAAGGAAAAAGTGTTGGCTGCCCGCAGAGCCGGGATCTATAAAGTCATCATACCGGCAAAAAATCAAGATGATTTGAGCGAGATCCCGGAAAAAGTCAAAAAGGGCATGCAGTTTTTTCCTGTAGACACATTGGATCAAGTGTTCAAGTTGGCCATCCGATCCGCCGGCTCTAAGCAGCGTCCGCGTAAGGAATAAAACAAGCGGCAAAGCTGCGTCGTTTTTATAACGCAGCAGAGCAGCTTCGGCAGCAAAAGGAAGGGCCTTGGATCGTGAAGAGCCGCGCGGCAAAAGAGTCGCCGACTGAAAGAAAAAGAACCCGCTTGGCATCGGTCGGGCGGATGCTGCTTTGTATTCCCATCATCATAGCGCTTTGCCTTCTTTTTATTGTCGGCGGCGCGGCACTATACTTTACGCCGAAGCGTATCGAAGCAATCGTCAAGCCGCAAGTGGAACGGCAGACCGGCGGCCGTTTCGATTTCTCGCTCGCCCGCTTCAACCCCCTGCAGGGAATCACCCTGCGCAACATCACCCTCACGCTCGATTCGGCGCAAAACCAACTTCCCATTCGGTTATTTACAGCGCGGGAAATTTTGTTCGAGTACAATTTGAAACACCTGCTGCGGCGACGATTGACCATCCAAAAGATTCATATCGAGGAGCCCGAGCTCCATTTGTCGCTTGCCATGGGTGTGCCGGAGCAACCTACTGGGGCTCAAAGAGATACGATGGAAGCATCGCTTCCGCTCGACGTGCAGCTCAAGCTGTTGCGGCTTACGAACGCCTCGATCTTGGTAGAAACGAGGGACAGCACAAGCCTGCAGCGCATCTTTGTCAGCGAGATCAATCTGTTTCTCGATGACTTTTCGGCGTTGAGGGGGCAAATCCTGCAGCCGAATCACGATCTCCGCGGCGCTTTGTCGATTAGTCTAAACGGCTCACCGTTCTGCTATGAGCAATTGAGCGGCCGCGATTCAATGGCTATGTGCGGCCGTTTGGACGCTTCGCTGAAACTGCTCATCTCCCGCCTGAGCCGCATCGATCTGCAGGGAACTGTCCGTCTTGACCAAACGACGTTTGATTTAAACGGTGAGCGTCTCTTGGACGGCCGCGGCAAGTCCTTGCCGCTCAGCGTAATGACTCGCATGAGGTTGGATTTTTATCGTCAAAGGTTAGAGGTCGATTCGCTGGCTTTTGCAGTGCAGGATGTTTCATGGTTCAGTCTGTCGATGGTAGTGGACAGTCTGCTCAGCATGCCGACTCTAAAGGGATACCTGCTTCACGGCGCCGTTCCTTTACAGCAGCTGGTCGATATTGCATCTTTGACCCTCCCGCAAGGTAACATTCCTGACCTGTTTCTCCACAATTCCGCGGCGGTCGTCGCAATCGACAGCTTGACGTTCAGCGGCAAGTTTGGTGAAGAACAGGCGGCGGTGGACTGGACGGCTTCCTTATCATTGAAAGATGCCGGAGTGACGGCCGATCGTGGAAATCTTTTCCTCGGAGGCCTGAATCTTTCTGCGGTTATGCGGGGTGCCGTGCGTGAACAGACGATTGCGCACGCCGATCTGCAGCTCTCTGCCGTCTATGATTCTGCTTCAGTCCGACTGCCGGAGTTGACGCCGCTTTATACAGGACCCTTGACTCTTGCTGCAGCCATGTCGATAGGGCGAGACGGCTTTCCTGCCGACCTCGAGGCAAAGTTGACTGTTCGCAATTTGTTGGGGGCAAACGCAGCGGCATCCCTTCGGTTAAGCACCCCTCAGGAACTGCCTCGCGTACATGGAAATGCGGCCATTCGACTTGACGGCTTTGATTTATCGCAACTACCTGGCGCTCAATGGATTGGAAATGTTTCTGCTGAAGCGGGTGTAGAGATTCGCTCTCTTGATTCTTTGCGCTTTGAAGCAGGGGTTACCACGGATACGCTGACAGCCATTCAGGAAGGTCAGCTTTATGTCTTGGCGCCGATGACGGTCAAATCGGCTGCGCGCGGTGCATTTCATCTTGATGATAACCGCTTGGAAGTCAGGGCATTAGACTTGTCTATCGATCCTTTCCTCCGCGCCCAGTTGCGAGCCGATTTATCATTTAACGATTCGTCTGCAGTTTTGCATCACTTTTCGGCGGCAATGGATCACGCCGCTCTTTTCGAAAAGCTGCCGAACGCCCTGAGGACGCAACTTCCGGGTGCCGGCCTGAGCGGTCGAACATCTTTTGAGGCCAGCGGACGATTCAAGCTGTCGCCCGATATGTTGCCGAGCGAATTCGAAGTAAAGGCTGCGCTGCAGTCACGGGCAGATTTGTCGCTTCCCGGGCAGGGTGTAAAGATCAAAGACCTTTCGGCAGAAGGCGAGCTCCTTGCGGACTCGCGACGCGGAGGATTCATGCAGTTTGCCGTCGCACTGGACACAACGCGCTTCCTATTGCCGAATCCTCTCTCGTTTCGAGACAATCGCCTGCTGATTCGGCTGTCGATGCCGAATCTCTCCACGATCAGTCTGGATACCGGATACGTTTCGATTCCCGATTTGCACACCCTAGGCGCCGTCAGCGGCCGTATTGAGAATTTAACCACGCATCCTTTTCTCTCGCTCAAGGCCTCGCTGCGTCAATCGGCTGAGGACACGTTGATTTTTGCACCGGAAGTCTTTTTCAAAGGCATCAATGAAGTCGATCTGAATATTCGTGCAGATTCCAGTCATGCGGTTTTGAATGCATCGGTTCGGACCAAGGATCTCAGCGTCTATATGCCGAACGACATTCGCATCGATCGTTTGAATGCTGACCTTGCCTTTTTACAGGAATTTGATTTCGTCAATCCATCGCGTTTGGGGAGGTCTCCTGCCGTTGTGCGCACGCCATCGGACGGACTTGTCGATTATCTTCTCTATCGCAATTATTACCAAAGCTACCCCAATAAAAGCCGCCTCAGCATTAGACGAATTCAGATCGGCTCTTATCAGGTCGAGAATGTGCTGTCGGATATTTTTCTCGGCAACGGCAGACTAGAAATCCCCTACTTTGCATTAGATGCCTACGGCGGCAATATTGCCGGTCAATTTTCGCTTGCTGCCGGAGAAAAGGATCTATTGGACGCTTCTTACAAGCTGACGGCTCATATTTCGTCCATCAATTCGTCGCTGCTGCTGCCGTCTGCCGCTTCTGAGAAAAGCAATATTACCGCGCATGCCGAGTTGCGCGGCCGCGGGTTGGACATCAATAAAGGCATCGATTTGGACGGCTACTTTAACATCTCCGAGATCGAGTCCAAGGTGGCCGATAATCTTTTGCGTTCTCTGGATCCGGAAGGAAAGGATTCGGGCATCCGCAGCACGCGTCTGCTTATCAACCGCGGATTCAAACCCAAGCTTTTTCGCTTTGAAATTCGGCATGGGTTCTGTTATCCGGCGGTTTATTTTCAGCAGCCCTGGTATTTTCCGGTTCGTCTGATCGGCGGCGGCATCGAGCTGAGCCGCATACCGATCGTCACCCTGCTCAAGCTCAATCCCAATTTAGCACGGAGTTTCAAATGATAAGAGCCTTTTGCCTTATCGTTTTGCTTGGCCTGTGCGCGGCCTGCAGTATCAAAACGCCGGAAATTACACTCACCGGTGAAAAGACGGCGCTGGAAAATCAAATCATCGGTTCGTTTGAACAGTTGAATCAGCAGGATCATCTGACGACCTCGGTTCGGACGGCATTATCGGATGAGGCGGTGACGGGCAAATCCGAATCAGTGATCCAGGCTCTGCAGAACCAACAGTTCATTCAGGACGAAATTGATGAACTCAAACGTGACAAAGTCATCGGTGAAAACAATTCCGGGTATTTAGAAATATTGGGGAACGAAAAATATCAAAAAGATCCTCTGTATCGGAAACAGGTGGATCGATTAGTGGAAGAAGAAAACAACAATCGACGGATAATTTATCAAAAAGCGGCGATGAGTGCGGAGTGGAGCACCTCCACGGCTTCTGCATTGGCAAAGCTTCAACAGGAAAAAGCCGCGCCGGGAACCATGATCCAGCTGGAAAGCGGCGAATGGATCGAAAAACCCAGGCCGAAAAAATGATGCAGCGATTTACTATTTTTTTCATTTTGACCTTTTTGCTGTCGGGGGCTGTTTGGTCTGAACAAACAAGCGGAAGTGCAAAGGTCCCGGTGGAAGAGGTCTATCAGGTGACCAGCCACCCGGAGGCCGACTTGGCGCCGCGCGTTTCACCGGACGGAAAATGGCTTGCTTATGTCAGCCGGCAGAGCGGCAATTACGATATTTGGATTAAAAATCTGCAGACGGGGAGAAGCCGCCGTCTGACCGATCATGAAGCGGACGACTATCACCCGGTTTGGGACAAAAAAAATCGTTATCTGATCTTTGTCTCGCAGCGAAGTGACGCCAAGGGCGATCTTTTTCGCCTCAATCTGCGTAATGTACGCGGCGAGTTGATCGCCAGAGGCAACCCGGAACGGCTGACGACCTATATGGGGTTCGACGGTCTGCCGACCATTTCCGAATATGATGAGCACATCGCCTGGGTTTCCGATCGGACGGGCCGACCGGAAATCTGGCTGATGACCAAGCGGGCGCAGGCGATTCGTCAATTGACGCACGGCGGAGCCACGCATCCGGCCTGGAGTCCCAAACAGTCCTATTTGGCTTTTACCAGCTTTCGTCAAGACGGCAGCAACGGCGATATCTGGCTCATCAATCTTTATGCGCCGCGCGAGTGGATCGAGGTGAGGTCGCCGCTGGACAGTCTTGAGCGTCCGATGTGGCCTGTAACCCGCGGCGAAGCCGCCGACGGCTTTCCCACTTGGTCCCCTGATGCCAAGACCATTCTCTTTTGCCGAAGTGATCACGACGATAACGGCGACGGGCTGATCACTCCCTCTGACCGCTCGGTAGTTTGGGCCGTCGACGTTTCGCACTTACCGCAGGACCATCCTTCTCCCTTGAATCCTTCTTATCGCCTTTACCGCGAAACGTTCGACGAACGGATCGTGCACCGTGCACGCCCGATTTTATCGGCCAAATACAATGCTGCGCAGCCTGAATACGGTATGGACGGCCGCATTTATTTTTCGTCCGAAATCAAAGGCAATTTTGATATCTTTTCACTGCCGGACAGCCTGCTGCATGGTCATCCGCCGTCTATCGATGACATGCCTCCGCTGCCTACCGGACTGTCTGCCAAGGATTTGACGATTTTTGTCGATGAGCTGCCGGTGTGGAACGAAAGGCAGCGGCGTGAGCTCTATGATCGAATTTATACCCTGCAAAGGATCATGGACAGTCCTCAAGCCGATGCGGAACAAATTGCCGGTGCCGCCTACGAGATCGCCGTATGTTCGCTGCTGTTGGGAGATTCGCTTCGCTGCCTGCGTCATGTTGAATTTATTCTCGCCGATTATCCTGCCTCCGAGGCGGCTCCATTTGCCGAGCTTTTACGGACCAGGGTTGCCGAGGTACGCAAAGAAACTGAGGCGCAGAAACTGCGCCTTTTGGAACAGGAGATCCTTCGCCTTCAGGCCGGAGCTGTACCGAGCCGTCGATTTGCCGCCGAATCAGAGATGCTCCTTGGTGCTCTTTATGAACGACAAGAAAGATTTGAAGATGCAGAAAAGGCTTATCGGCGGGCAACGGAAAAGGCGCAGGCTTTTCCGGATCTAGTCGGTGAGGCGCTGCTTCGTCTCGGCCGTTTGCAAAAAGCCGGGGGCAAATACGCTGACGCAATGGCCTCTTTTTTGTCGGCCATGAAAAACGGCGGCAAACCGGAAAAGCATGCCCAAGCGCGTAGCGAGCTGCTCGAAATGTTTACCCTCGGTGCTGCCGATGATGCAACGCTGCTCTCGCGTTATAAAATGGTGATCCGCCAGTTTTTTGCCCTCGATGTTTTTATAATCGAGCCGTTTTTGCGAATCGCGGAATTGTACGTGAGAAATGGAAGGCTGCAGGAAGCATTAGAGCTCTATGACTTTCTCCAGGCGCAGTTTGCCGATTTGACCGATGAAGCCTTTGACATTCGCTTGGGGCGTGCACAGGTGCTCTATCGGCTGGGAGATTTGCAGCAGGCGGCAACCCTCTTGAGCGAAACGGCCGCACTTTATCGCCAAAATCGGCCTAAATTGGCCAAGCAGGCCGAAACGCAATTGACCGAAATGCTCTACCACTCGGCTTTGGACCTCATGACAATCAATCAATACGGTCAAGCGGCCGCAAGGCTCAAAAAAGTTCTGGAAATCGATCCGCATCATCTGGCGGCGCATCAGAGCTACATCGAATGCGCATTTTTGCTCAATCAAATCGATCAAGTGTTGACGGAATATACTGAAGCCGTCCGGAATCATCCCGAAGATAACATTCTTCTCTACGCTCAGGGATTGGCTTATTCCTATAAAGGTGCCTCGATTTATCCGAATGGTTGTGAAACTTGGGTGACCAGTGCGGAGGCTTTGGAGCAATCGAATCAAATTCTCTACAAAGCCCTGGCCTTGGATTATAATCTAATCGATGCCTATCTGTTGTTGAGTTTCAATTCCGAATTATTGGAATCTTTTCAGAATCGGCGACAGCGGGAACCCAAAAGTTTTGCGCAAAAGGCTTTCGGTACAATCACGGCGCCGCTGGTTTGGCTTTATCACACAGTCACCTTTTACGAAGAAACCAAGCCGCCGCGATATTATGAAAGCGCCATTCAGGAGCTCACCCAAGCGATGGCACTCAACGACGAAGAGCTCCATCCTCGGCGCGAGGCGCTTTTGGCGCTCAATATGGCCAACAATTATTACAGCTTGGGCGAATTCGGGTTCCGAAAGGCTTATGAATATTATCACACTTTTTTAAAGTATGACTCGACCTTTGCCGGGATACCGCACGAGGCGTTAATCAAAGAACGGATGGGACATTGTGCCATCTTTGTCAACGATCAGCTGCGTGGACCGGGCTACCTCAAACGGGCTATCGAGTTGTATGGGAAATTGAACAATCAGGAACGTTTGCTGCTCAATCTCAAACGGCTCGCTTTGCTTTATGAGGTTGGGGAAAATCATAGCGAGGCCTTGCAGTATTATTTGGCGGCTGCGGAGATGGAAGAACGGCTCGGGCGCTATGACGGGCTGCTGCGCAGTCGGCGCAGCGCAGCCCTGCATTACTATGCTTTGGGGCGATATGAGGAAACCGTTAGGTCTGCTGAAGAGGCTTTGAGTATGCTCGAAAGCGGCCAGGTCCCGAGAAAAAAGAGTAAACCTATCTATCTTCAAATCGGATTGCTCGATCTGTATGCACCCATCCCCTTTGATCTCCGCAAGGTCGGCGCCAAATCGACTATCGATATTTCGACTGAAGAAGAGGAAGCTTTTCTCTATACCATTCTTGCCAAAGTTTTTGTCGAAAACAAAGATTTTGATCGCGCCATCGAATTCTTTCAGAAAAAGTTCGCCCTTTATGAGCGGCGCCACGATTACGACGCCCAGGCTGTTTTTCAAAACAACATGGGCTATCTCTATTTTCTCAAGGGTGATTATGACAACGCCTGGCGCATGTTCACCAATTCTTATTGGTGGTGCGTGCGCACCAGATACGTTTATGGCCAACTGCTGAATTTGGAAAATGCCGCTCAAGTGGTCCTTACAATCGCGCTCGAGGAAGATCCGAAACGAAAAGTTAATTTTGTCAAATATCATCGTTGGATAATCGGCAAGCTGAATGATCTTTTACGGGCCACCCGCGGCGATGAGGCTTTTTATGCGGCGATTCATGCCCGTTATCGTCTCCTTTTAGCCGATTTGCTGATTGTTCCCTATGCCGAATTGCCGAAGAATCTGGAGGGGCGATGGTCGTTTTTTGAAGCGGTCGGCAATGCCGAAAAACATCTGATGGAAGCGGAGCGGCTTGCCCGGCAGTATCGTCTGCCGCGTGAAGAGTGTGCGGCGCTCTTCCGACGGGCCGAGTTGCGGCGCCTAACCGGTGAGCCGACGGCGGTTTCTTTTTATCTTAAAGCCAAAGAGACGGCGGAACAGCATCAACTGCGCGATCTCTTGCGACAAATCTATACGGCGCTCGGCAGTGAAAGTATGAAATTATCTGAAAGAACAGATCTCTCTTTGGCGGATGCATCCTTTTATTTGCAGGAAGCCGTGCGATTGACCGAAAGGGAGGCTTCTTCGAATTTGCTTCTCTCGGCTGGACAGATGCGGCGTCTCATCGAAGCGCCCTATCGCCGTCTCATTGAGCTGCAGGCGGAACGCGGCGATGCGGAGGGTGCGCTGCTGACGGCGGAAAGGATGCGAGGGCAAGTTTTTCTGCAATTAATGCGGCGAGACCGGCCGAGTCTCGGCGGAGAAACGGAGCAGCGACTTTTTCATCGAGCGGACTCTTTGGCCGAGGAGCTGCGCCGCCGAACGGAGCATGCGAGTCGAACTCGTACAAACGACGCGGCCTTGGCTGAAGAGATCGAGAGGGTGCAGCGTGAATACGAGGCGGCTTTGACCGTCATTAGGCGCAAAACGCCGCAGCTTGAGCCGTTTTTGCGGCCGGTCAGCATCTCGTTGGCTGAACTGCAAAGCAGAATTGAGCCCGATGGTGGGCTGCTTACGATCCTTTATCTGCAGAATCGGCTGCTGGTTGGCTGGATAACGCACCGGAACGTCGAACTGTATCGACCGAATATATCTGCTTTAAACTTTCAGGAATTCTTGGTTCGTTTGCGGGATGGTTTTGCAGCCGATTCGTTGGACGCGGCTGCGGCGGACAGCATTAAAACTGCCTTTTCCGTTTTACCTCTTCAAGGCATCAACCGTTTGTACATCCTTCCCGAGCATAAGGATATTCCTTTTCCCTGGAGCGCATTGTTTCATCTCGTCGGTTTTCCAACTGTTGAGGGGGTAATTTCTGATTTATCGGCCTTTTTTCCGGCGGGAAAAACAGATCGTTTACCCTCATTAACAATCTTTACCTCCGATTCTTTGCTGCTGAAGGCTCTACAGAAAAACGACAGCCTTGTTGTATCGGTGCTGCCGTCCAAGACGTCCAACCGGCTTGACGCAGCTGTGGTACATTTGCGCGGCAACAGCTACGCCCAACCGGTCTTTCCGACCAACAGCACGTTTTCCACAGATTTGGCGGGAACATGGTCACCGATTGATTTGCTGCGTGGAAATGCTTCTTCAACTCTGCTCTGCTTGGACATTGATAAGGGAGAGTGGACTGCCGAAGCGCTGAGCGCTTGGGAGCGATCGGCTTACGTCGGTGGTACCCGTCAGGTGCTGGTTTCTTTATGGCCGACAGCCGACAGCAGTCGAACCTTTCTGCAAAGCTGTTTTCGTCATTTGCAAAACAACTCGCCGTCAGCAGCTCTGGCGGCAACCCAGCAGGAAATGGTTGAAAAAAGCGTGCCGCTGCGTTTTTGGGCGGGATTTCAAATTTACGGCGTCGAATCAAATTTGCCTGCAGTAGCCCCGGAGGGCAGCAATGCAGATGAATGGATTGCGCGGGGTGATGAGGCGCGGCGGGTACGAAACTGGCGGCATGCTGTGGAATGCTACCTCGAAGCTTTTAATAGAACGCAGGCAAATCGAGAAAAGAATGAGTCGACAGCCGACAAGCTCTTGGCGAGCGCTTTGAGCATCGGTCTGTGGAACGAGGCGGTTGATATCGTGCGACGCCGAGCATCTTATTACTCCCAAAAGAACTTGCGCCGTGAACAGGCGGCAATGCAGATGCTTATGGCGGTCGTTTATCATCAGCAGGGGGCGACTGCCGGTGAGGCGCAGGCGTTAGCCGAATACAGGCGCCTGTGCCGCACTTTTTCCATTCCTTACGACGATGCGACAGCCTTTTCCGAAACGGCGCAGCTCTACGCAAGTAACGGCGATTATGAGCAGGCGGCGCTTCTTTTTATTAAAGCCGCTGAACGATACGGCAAACTGAACCGCCCGCGAAATCAGATCGAGAGCTTACTGAGAGCCGCCGAGTATTTATTCGAAGAGACAGGTTATCTCGATCTGGCGATCGATTTGGCAGAGTCGGCAGAACAGCTGAGCAAAAAACACGATCAAATGGATTTGCAGGCAAGGGCTTTGACTTTTCTAGGGCGCTGCCGCCTGGGAGTCGACACAAACAAAGCACGACAATCTTTGCAATCTGCATTAGACCTTGCTGAGAAAAGGGGGTTCAAGCGCCTTGCAGCGGAAATTCGCTTGTTGATGGCGGAGCTGCATCTTAGGACTTTTCAACCCATAGCCGCCGAGCGTTGTCTCGTCCAAATCGAGGTCGCAGAGCTGGATCCGGCTCTCAAAGTAACGCACCATCTGCTTTTTGCACGACAAGCGAGTGCGGTCGGCGATACTGCGCAAGCTGCAGCTTATTTGCGCAAAGCTTTTCTCGAGGCTGAATGGTCGGATGACGCGGCTTTGGAACAACGCGTCAGCGAAGCAGTTGCCGTTCATACCGCGCTATCCGGTAAATCGGCGCAGGCGGCAGAAGAGATGAAACGAGCCGTTCGCTTTGCAAGTCGCCCTTATAACCGTTCGGCGCTGCGCCGTCGCACAGCCTTGGCTCTCTTCTTTTACCTGGCAGGCAAAACCGAGGAGGCGAAGCGCGAGGCTTTTGAAAATGTCGGTTTTTGCGATCGTCCCTATTTGTATGACTTTCGCTCTGCCAATAACTGGTTGCTGAGCTGCCTCGAGTCGGATGCGGCGCTTTCTAAGCAATTTGCAGAGGCAGCGGAATCTGCAGCGCAACGCATCGGCCGCCCGGATCTCCTCTTTCGCGCCTATTATCGCTTGGCACAACTTGCGGAAGGGGAAAGTGATAGGGCTCATTCTTATATTGTCGCAGCCGACTCGGCACTTAGTCTGGCTCCGCCGCGAAGCGAGTACGACGACTATTTCCAAGGGCTGCTGCCGCTGGAGAGAGGGTTTTATCAAACCGCAGTCAAACTATGCGTGCGCAGCAATCGATTGCGCGATGCGCTCGTCTTTGCCGATCAGCACCGCAATATCGATTTTATTCACGCCGCAAGGCTGCAGATTTTTTCCTTCAAGGCTGACGATCAGCAGCAGGCTGAGCACTATTTCCGACTCAGAGAGCGATTGGCAAGACTCTACTCATGCGCAATGCAGCAAAGCGATCCTCGTTCCATCTTTGCTGCACGAGATTCCCTGACCGTGAAAAGGCAAATCTCTGTGCTGCAGGACTCTTTGAGGTTGCTTAAAGAAACCTGTCATACCCAATATCCCCAATTGGGGCCGCTGTTTTTCGGATTTAGCGGCTGCCGTGAGTCGGCCCCCCTCGCCGATGGTCGACTGTTGATATCGCTTTACCATGATGATGAAACACTCTACATTTGGCGGCGCCGAGATGATCGCCTCGATGTGCACCTGCAACCCTATGATGGAGTGCAGACAAAGAATGTCCTAAAGACGCTGCAGCAACTGGACCTAAACGCCGATGCCGGAGATTTTACCCGTCTTCTCTATGCAACGGTATTCGAACCCTGGCAGGAGGATGTCGAACAAGCACGCAGAATCGTTATCGTTCCCTTTTCCCAATGGCACTATGTGCCCTGGGCTATGTTGACTGACAAAAACGGCACCTACCTCGGCCTCGAAAAACCAATTTCACTTGCGGCATGGTCCTTCGAAACGTATGAAAAAAAGGAATCCTCTGCATCTATATGGAATTCGAAACGGCTAATTCTTCTCGGCAATCCCTCCTTTTCACAAAAAGATCCCTTTTATAAGCCCCTTACCCGAGCCTTGCAAAGGTATGCTGAAGAGTCGATGGTGCTTTCGCCGGATCGATTCTGGACCGCTTCACTCGGCGGTACAGTGCTCATTGCTGAGAGTTTTGGGGAAAATTTACCCGAATCCTGGCTTTGCCGGCCTGAAAGCGAACCAGCTTACCGCGATATGGCCTGGCTGGATTTTATGCAGCGGAACGAACCGCCCTATGCCGTCGTTTTTTTGCGGACCCGTGCTTCGGAGCCGGAAGAAGGCGCCGAAATGGCCGTTGCGGGCGCCGTCGCTGAATATCTCGGCACCGCGCTGCTGCTGCCCTTGCCTTTAAATGCCGATGCGTTTGCTGCCGCCATTTTAGCCAAGCGTTACGTAAAGATACTCAGCGAAGGACTTTCCCCTTCGGAAGCCCTGAATTCGGCACAACGAGCCGTTTACGATCATCTCGATCGTCGGCCGAAAGCTTGGGGCTGTTTTGTTCTCTATGATGTTGGTCGATAAGTTTTTCGTTCATTTAAGGATTTCACGTGAAACCGAGAGTTATTGGCCTGCTTTTGCTGCTTTTCCGATTTGCGGAAGCCCAAACGCCGCTGCTTCAGATAACCTTTCCGGCTCAGAACGATACGGTAAAAGGTAACCGAGTTCGACTTTCCGGATTTACCGAAAGCGGAGCCGTTGTTTCGATCAACGGTAAAAGAGTACCGTTGACGCCCCAGGCTTCATTTGTTGCTCGGGTTGATTTGTCCGAAGGATTGAACACGATTCTTGTCGAAGCACAAAAGAACGGAGCCGAATCCGTTCAGAACCTGTCGGTTTACCGTCCGCCGTCTGCCAAGTCCCTGCCTGAAAAGCCCACGGCGATCGACTTGGACGGGTGTGCGCCGCGCCGCGATGTTTGGGTAAGCGTCGGTGATTATCTCGATGTTCAGCTTAAAGGCAGCCCCAACGGCGTTGCCGCTTTTTCGATCGATCGCTATCTCAAGCACCTGCCGATGGTAGAAATCGATACCGCTTTGACCGATGGGATTTTCGGCATTTATCGCGGCACGCTCCGCATCACCTCCGAACTCCCTGTTGATAAACCGCTGGCCATCGAGGGCGAGCTGCTGGGAGCTGACGGGCGCAAAAAAAAGCTGGTGATCGGCCGCCTGTTTGTGCTTTCGCCGCATGTGCCGCTAATTGGCAGGATAAAGCAAACGGTAACCGTTTACAGCGCTGCGGAGGGGTATGTTCCATGGTTGCGCCTTCCGGCCGGAATCGATCTTCACATCGTCGGCAAGCGGAATAGCCGATATCAAGTTCGTTTTTCAGCGACGAAGCAAGGTTATATCGAAGAGGATGGAATCGAGTTGTTGCCGGCGGGTACGCCGATGCCGTCTTTAGCCGTCGGTGCTCCGAGTTTGGTACAGGACAAAAATTGGATCCGGCTGATTTATCCGGCCGACCGGCTCCCTGCCTTTTGGATCGACAAAGATCCTGTCCTTAATCGTCTCGATTTGTATCTCTTTGGAACTCGGCAGGCTTCGCATTGGGTGACGTTTCCCAACGGAGAAAGCGACCTTGCTGCGCTGGTCTTTGGACAGGAAGACAATACATTTCGAACTACGGTCGTTTTGCGGACCAAAAGGGTATGGGGATATAAAGCAGAGTATCGCGACGGCGCCGTCGTCTTTTCCATACGCAGGCCGCCGGTAATCAATTCGCAGAATCCGCTGCAAGGGTTGGTGATTGCCGTTGACGCCGGACACGGCGGTCAGGATCGAGGCGCCGTCAGTCCGCTCGGCAGATTGGAAAAAGAGGTCAACCTTATGTGGGCCGAAAGTCTTGCCGCCAAACTGCGGAGCAACGGCGCAACCGTGGTCATGACGCGACGGGAAGACGTCGAGGTCTCTTTGCCGGAACGCATACGACTGGCCGAGGAAGCCGAAGCGCATATCTTTTTTTCTCTGCACAACAACAGCGTGCCGGCGACCGGCAATCCGGCAGCCGAGGGCACGAGCGTTTATTTCACCACGCCGCAAAGTCGTGACCTAGCCTGGGCTATCTATCCCTATTTGGTTAAGCAGGGACTGGCGCCCTTTGGCCGCGTCTATAATGCCTATTATGTCACGCAATCAACGGCGTTTTTGAGTGTGCTCATCGAAGGAGGATTTCTCAGTAACCCAAAAGAGGAACTCAAGCTGGCGGATCCTGTTTTTATCGACAGGTTATCGCAGGCAATCTGTGAGGGGTTAACGGATTTCTTGTTGACTGGAGAAAAATAAAGGTCGTTTAATCTTTCGGACGCGGTTCCCCTAAACGCACTTCTAATGCAGCAATAATGATGTCCGTAATTTGTTCATTGTTCAAGTATTCGACATTGATCACCAGATCATAATTTTGCGGATCGCTGATGTCGGCGTGATAATAAGTGCGAACGAATTCTGCCCGTTGGCGGTCGACAGCCTCTACTTTCTTGAGAGCCTCTTTGAACGAAATTCCTTCTTTTTCAGCATACCGTCGCGCCCGTTCGTGAAGGTTGCCGATAACGCGCACATGCAGCCCGTTGGCTTTGTCGGTGACAAAATTAGCCCCTCTGCCGATGATGACCGCCTTGCCTTTCCGACTGATGGACAAGATGACTTGAACCAAATGCCGGTAATATTTGTCGGAAGAATAGCTTCCGGGGCTAAATAAAAGCTGCGTCAGTTTGGAGGAGTGTTTCCGCTCGTCGAATTCCGAGATCACCTTTTCTCTCAGCTTGGCTTTTTTCGCAATGTGTTCAATGATGTTGCTGCCGTAAAGCTCCCAACCGAGCTTTTGCGCCAAGAGCTGGCCGATCGCAAAGCCGCGCGCTCCAAATTGACGAGAGATGGTGACGTGGGCCGTCTCCCATTTGCTTGTCTTTTTTCCCGGCGCCTCTTCTTCCAGATGTCTCTCCTCCCAAAGACGCATTTGAAAATCGGACGGCTCTTCCCATTGAACAGGTTCGTGAGTCACGGGCATGCTCTACCTCACTGGGTGTTGTTGAATCAACCTTTGAAAATCGTAATTCTGACACGCGAAGAGCCCGGTAAAAGAATGGGAATGTTGACACCCGATTGCACCTTGAAGGGATTGGGAAACGGTTCGAGGAGTTCGGGATATTGCCAAAAACCGGGCTCAAAGTGCGACTGATTGTTTTCTCCCGGGCTTCCGCCCTTAATGGCTGTTATGATTTCCTGTTGCTGCCAGTCTTTAATTTCCAACACGACCACATAATCGCCGGGTTCAACGTACTGTTTGTCCTCGTTTTTTCCGTCCCAATAAAATACATATTTTCCGCCGTCAATCAAATAATCATCAATCAAAATAATCACTTTTTGCGCCGAAACCGGATTTTTGCACGACACCAGAAGGCAAAAAGCCGGCCAGATCAAAAAGCGCAATAATGCTCGAGGCGCGTTTATTCCGATGACTTTTCGAGCCATTTTTCCAACCAGCCAAACACTTCGTTCCACCATAACCGGGCGTTTTGCGGTTTGGTCACAAAATGCGTCTCATCGGGAAAACAAATCAGCTTTGACGGCACACCATACCTCTGCAGGGCGGTGAACATCTGCAGGCCCTGCGTCACCGGAACGCGAAAGTCGAGCTCTCCGTGGATGACCAGTGTCGGCGTTCGAAACTTGTTCAGGTTTGCCGCATAGGTCGAAGGCGACCAGCGGCGATAAAGATCGGGATTTTCGTACGGGATACCGCCGAACTCCCATTCCGGAAACCACAGCTCATCAGTGGCGCCGTATTTACTGACGAGATCAAAAACACCTGCATGGCTGACTAAAGCTTTGAAACGGTCGGTCTGCGTGGCGATCCAGTTGATCATATAGCCGCCGTAGCTTGCTCCTGCCGCGGCGATGCGCTCCTTATCGACAAAGCTGTAATGTTCAACTACATAATCGATGCCCGCCATGATATCTTGATAAGGCCCGCCGCCCCAATCGCGACTGACGGCGTCGCACCACTCCTGACCGTAGCCTTTTGAACCGCGAATATTAAAGGCAACCACGACAAAGCCGCGCGATGCAAATAGTGACGTGTTCCAGCGATAGTGAAAATCATCGCCCCACATTCCTTGCGGCCCCCCGTGGATGAGGCAAAGCAGCGGATATTTTCGGGAAGGATCGAAAGCCGGCGGCTTGAGAAGGAAGCCGTGAACCGTCTTACCGTCGAAAGAGGGATAACTCAAATCTTCTAAAGGAGTTAAATCCAATTGATCGAGCAAAGGCTGATTGGTAAAAGAGAGTTGTGTCGGCGATTTGTTACGCAGATCGTAGCCGAAAATTTCCTCCGGCATAACGGCGGATTGACGTTTGAAGAAGAGCCGGCGACCGTTCGGGCTTATTGCCAAATGACGATTGACGTGGTCGCCAATGATTTTTGCGATGCGGCCGGATTTCAATTCCAGACGATAAATGGATTCGCGGCCGAAATCCTCAGCGGTAAAAAAGAGGGCCGAGTTATCGGGAGACCAACTCACCTGGCCGACCGAGCGATCGAAAGAATCCGTCAGCGATACGCTGCTGCCGGTTCGACGATCATAAAGCATCAGCTCGTACTCGTCGGCTTCGAAGCCTGGACGCCGCATGGCGCGGTAGGCAAGATAGCGACCGTCGGGAGAAAAGACCGGCTGATTGTCGACCGCTAAATTGGCAGCCGTCAAATTTTGTTGAACACCGCTTTCCAGATCGAGCAGAAAGACGTCATTGTTGGTATTGACGGCAGGTTCCGGGGTTGCATTACCGACAAAGGCGATCGTTTTTCCGTCCGGTGAGAAACAAAAGTCGGGTTCGCCGCCCAAATCAAGCGGCGGCACATCCCAGTCGCCGGGTGTAAGGTCGCGGAGGTTAGAGCCGTCGGCATCACATAGGAACAAGTGCGATCGTCTGCCGTCGCGCCAATGATTCCAAGGACGAAACAAGAGGCACTCGGCAATGTGCGCTTTAACAGGCGATTCCTCTCTTGCGCGTTCCATCGCCGCGCTTTCCTCTACATTTTCGGCTTGGGGAAAAATTGAGAGAATCAGCGCCAGATGTTTGCCGTCAGGTGACCAGGCAAAATCCTCGATGTCCAACGGCAGGCGGGTCAACTGCACTGCTTCGCCGCCGGAAAGGGGCAAAAGAAAGATCTGCCGCGAGCTGTTGCGGGAAGAAAGAAAGGCTACCGCGCTGCCGTCCGGTTTCCAGTGCGGCGTACTGCTGCCCGCAGCATGAGTGGTAAGCTGACGCGTCTCGCCGGTTGCCGTGTCGAGGAGCCAAAGGTCGGTACGGCCGCTGTTTTTTTCCATGTCGTAAGCGGTCATTTCGTAGACCATTCGGCTCCCGTCCGGGGAAAGCTCAATGCGGCCGATGCGCTTCATTGCCCAAAGGTCTTCAACGGTCATCGGGCGTTTGGCCGGCAGCGAAGCAGCCGAAAGGCTCACGAGCAGCAAAAAAGATATCAGCATGCGCATAGATGCTACCTGTCGATGTTTTTACGAAAATCAGCGATGGCTTTTTCGAGTCCCACAAGGACGGATCGGGAGACGATCGCCCAACCGACATTGTACTCTTCGATCAGTTCCGCTGCATCGGCCAATTCGCGGGCGATCGGGGCTGTCAGTTTCCTTCCCGCCGAAACGCCCAGTCCCAGCTTTCCGGCAGCGATGGCTGAAGAACGGAATTGCTCCACGATATCCGCCATGGTACCCAGATCGTCGATGCCGGAGAAAAGAGATGTATCCAACTGCACATAATCGACCTGAAGGCGCGCCGCGTTGCGGATGGCCGACGGATCAGGGCGAATGAGCTGCGCAACGACAATGTTGCTGTCGCGAAGCTGTTCCACCAACTCCTGGAGAATCGGCGTCTGTTCTTCAAGACTTTCTTCCCCAGCCGTGTAGCTTTGCGGAAGCAACGTCACCATATCCGGCGCCCAGGTGATCGCTTTGCGCACCATGGCCTCTTCAGCCGGAACGGCGATATTGAGATGCGTCTGCACCACCTCCTTTAGGAGCCGAACATCGCGGTCGGAAATTTCTCCCGATTCATCCACATAAACGACAATGCCGTCGATTCCGGCCGCTTCTGCAGCCACGGCCGCGGTGACCGGATCCGGATTGCGGCCTTTTTTGATCGCCCGTATGCGGGCGATCGGATTGATGCAGAGACATAATCGAGCCATATGCTTTCCTTTCAAGTTTCCTCAATTCACCAACTGGGAGACCGGTACGATCTGAACCCCCGATGCTTGAATTCTCGGCAACATCTGTTTGAGAACCTGAAGCGTCAGGGGACGGGCGTGGCCGATCACGATCAACCGCTCGCCTTTTTGCGCCTTTTCCGCTGCCGTTCGCAGACGTTCACGGATTGTCTGCTCATCCTCTTCGGCATCAATGAATAGACTGTTGCGGCCGCACGGAACGCCTCCTCGCCGGGCCGTCCGGTAGGCGATGCTTTGCGTCGAGGTGCTGCTGTCAATAAAGTATTTTCCCAGCGCCTTCAGCGTTTCCATGGTCGCCTGCATGGTGCGCATGTCTGCCGTCGCTTTAGACCCCTGATGATTGTTCATTCCGACCGCCTGCGGTACCTCGGCAAAAGCTTTGCGGATGCGCAGGGAGATCATGCCGGGATCGTGGCGTGTAAGCAGAATGTAGCCGTCATCTTTGTAAGGCTCATTGAGCGGCTCCATCGGCAGATGAATGATGACCTCTTTGCGATGCAGTTGCGCGGCTTCGGCAACGCGGGAAGTATAGTCAAGCCCAGGCAGAATCGATAGGGTAAGCGGCGCCTCGAAGGCTAAAAAGTCGCGTATGGTCGAGTTGAAAGCGTAGCCGAAATCGTCTATAATAATGGCCAACGCTCCCTCTCCGCTTCGAGCTTCGCCTTTTTTGAAGCGAAAGTGCTTGGCCGCTTTGCCGTTTTTGCCGACGGAAACGAGTGTCGTCGCGCCCTGTTTCCGTACCTCAGTGATCTCATAGCCTCGGCTTTCGAGCCGATTCCGCAGCTGCGCCATCAGGTCGTACAACGGAAACTGCTGCGGAATGACCACTTCCGACAATGTATCGCCCGAAACGGTTGTCGGCGCCGAGATTCCGTATTCCGTCATCAGCTCGGCAACCACGGCGTCGATGCGCTTAATATCTTTGCTGCCGAAACGCGGCACGGAAGAAGAAAAGAGCGTCAGGCGCAGCACAAGCAGCACGACTGCGCTTATGCTGAGAATTCGCGCCAGCCGTTTTTCCCCAGCCGTCCAGCCGATGGTCGATATTCGTACTGCAGAGACTGTTCGCCTTGCTCTTTTCATCGATTCACTGCCCGAAACGGGCTTTCAAGAGACTCCATGTCGGCAAATCGCCGGTCGAATAATCGATCCATTTGGTGATGTACCAAATTTGATCTTCGGATCGAATAAAGTGAAATTCGGCCTGACCGCGAAAAACGTGCGGACAGTTGGGTTCGCTGCACTTGTAGTGAACGGTCAGCTCATAATTCTGCAGCAAAACGACGGAATCTTGATAGACGGTTTCGTTCAGACGTTCAAATGACAACTTTGCAGTCGAGTCTTTCGGCACGTAAGAGAAAAGCTGATTCAGGTAATTCGCCTCTTCTTCTTTACCCCAGCGACTGAATAGAGCGGGATAAACGTTTGCAACTGCCGGGTCCGCAATAAAAGAAAACGATCGTTTTGCCGTCGAGCTGTCCGACAGGCAGCGCAGATAATTGCTCCGATTCTTTTCCGAAACAGCGTTGCGCAGATTGATTAACACGTAGGTCGGCGAGACCGGCTGGATCCAATTGGACTGCGTCTGCTTGGGCGGCTCCGGTTCCCGCGTGGCAAACGGATTGTCGCACCCCGCCATTCCCAAAACAATCCACAAAACGGTCAATTGCCGATGCACTTTAGGGTTATGCATGATTAAATATATCGGAAACGTTATCCAATTTCAAGGTCTATTTACCGAGTCGCGGAGGCGTAAATTCGAATAACCGCTGATCAACTTGGATAACGATGAACGTTTTCTTATCAATTGCCTGTCGTGCTCAGTCGAGCGGTCCCTTGACATAAAAGTCGATTTCGTTTACCGCCCCTGCTCGAATGCTAAGGAGCATGATGCCCGCCAAAGGTTCCTGTGTTGTCTCTGATTCGTGT
>JAPDPN010000001.1:58893-70585 GCA_034506455.1 Candidatus Zhuqueibacterota bacterium
ATGCGCTTAGTTCATTTTTGGTTTTACTATAGGCCGTAACAAAAAATGAGTCCTTTTTACTCCAAAAAGCGGTGCGACGCAAGTTGCGACCAATTCACGGTTGACTAAAAATACGACAAAGGATATTGCCTGCAAAACACTCTGGGAGGTATTCAAACCTCCGGCGATCCCTATGGCGTCTCCTCCATACAGAAAGGGGCCAAAAGCAAGGTTTAAGGGATCGAGAAATAAAAAGAGAACGACCGCATAGAAGGTATAGAGGCGCCAAAAGTTGGTCTTTATAGAGCAAAGACGTCTGCGCGCAGAAAAAAGACTATAGCCCAACACGACGGTCAAAAGATTTGCGCCTCCGGAAATCAGTGCCCAGCGGCTGCCGAGTCGCTGCTCGACAGGGGTTTTGAATACGACTTCCAATCCGAAAGGACGAACTCGAAAGCCTTCATATTCGCCGAACGCTGCGGCGACGAGCGCATGCGCGCCTTCATGAACCGCCGCAAAAGAAAGGACGACGAGCAAAAAGGCGGACCACTTGACCATAAGATTCCTCCGAATATTATCGTTACAAATTTTCTTAAAGCAACGATTTTTACGAAGGAAACCTCGTCAAGATTCTCGGCCGATGCGCAAAGGTGCAAGTTTGCCGCTTCGGCGTAAAGCGAGGAGTCGTTCGATCAGCCGGTCGCGGATTTCTTCCGGTCGAAAGACGTCGGTGTAGCGCCCGGTGATGCCCTCGAAACCGGCGTGGCGGTTTTTTCGCCAAACCACAAGAACAAACCAGGGAAAACGAACCGGCGCCTGCGGCGGCGGATAGAACCATTCCTCATTGCAGGCCTCCTGAGCGCCAAATGCCGCATGTACGGCATGGACTACATCGGCCATATCGTCGAAAGCCGCATTCCGGCAATCGTACGGCACTTGGCCGCTTTTATTGATGATGATGACGGTGGAAAACGGCCGACCAAAGTCTGCCGCGGCGACGGCATGCTCGTTTTCGCAAATG
Source organism: Candidatus Zhuqueibacterota bacterium (assembly GCA_034506455.1). Classification (GTDB taxonomy): domain Bacteria; phylum Zhuqueibacterota; class Zhuqueibacteria; order Residuimicrobiales; family Krinioviventaceae; genus Fontimicrobium_A. The sequence continues at coordinate 59,894 of JAPDPN010000001.1, forward strand.
ATGAGCGAGAGTTTTTCGAGTCGCTGCAGATGTTCCTGAACAGCGTGGGGGGTACTTTTATGCAGCTCAAGACAGCGGCGGATTGGTTTGCCCCAAAAGTCGAGACCCGCCACCTGCCGATGCAAATGAGAAAAAGTTGCGCCTGCGTCCCGTTTCCAATTGGTAAACACGGCGACAAAGCGCACGAACGGATTCTGCCGATAGATGTCCAATGCGGTTCTTTGTGTAAAAGCAAAAAACTGCCGATGCTCCTCGACCGTCATTTCACCTGTGGAAAAGAGATCGGCGTCGGTGAGGGCATTGCTGCGGAAATGGAGCTTGGGAATGATCAAGTCGTGCGAACCGCCAAAGAAGGCGTCCGCGGCCGAAAGCTGCAATGAATCCCCTACAAGCTGACGGTGATGCATACGATGGTGCAGCAGTTCTCGAATATGCTCCCTTCCCAGAGGCGTAGAAAGATAGTTTTCTTTAATCTCGCGGGATTCCGGAGTTAAGGTATAGCCGTAATTCTCTCGCCAATAATCAAAGGGAATAATTTCATAGAGATTGGCAATTCGGCGCATCTCTGCCGTGGCGGAAAAAACTTGTTCAGCGGAAAGCTTTTTCTCGTAACGCCATTGCCCCTTTGCCTTTATCAATCTCTCCTTTTCAGGCGTTGTGTGTCGATAATGAGCCGGACAAAAGCTGCAATAGTCCTGCGGGTCATGCAATACGATCGGCTTGGCAGGCAAAGCTTCCGTCTGGCCCGGCCGATGTTTCCTGCCGGGAGTATACCAGCATTCGGTTCCGGAGATCGGATTATGATAAAGGATGGTACCGTCTTTGAATTTGGTGATGAGCTTCATTACTGAATGATAAAGAATTTACGGGCAAAGACCAAGGCATTTTGCAAACGCGTAATTGTATGTTTGCAAAATTCTTTCTATTTTGCGGCAGAAAAAAGGAAATAAAGGTATGAAAAAGGGAAACAAAGAACTGATCGTCGTCGGCGATCGCATATTGATCGTTCCGGATGTCGGTGAGGAGCGCAGCAATACCGGCCTTTATCTTCCCAAATGGGCATTGGAGCGCGAGTCAATTCAGGCCGGCCGTATTGTCGAAATCGGCAGTGGGCCTGCGCTGACGCCGCCGGATATACTCGAAGATGAGCCGTGGAAAGAGCCGCCCCCGCCTCCGGAACCGCCTCCGCATCAGGCCAGGGTAGGAGATTACGCCTTGTTCCTGCGCAAAGCCGCCATTGAGGTCAAATTCGAGGGCGATCTCTATCTCATCGTACCCCAAGCTGCACTCCTTCTGCTTGTTCGTGATATTGATGATTTAGAATGAGCCGTAAAGACACCGAACACCCCTCGCAAAAAAGAGCTTTTGGGGAATGGCGCAAAACTTTGGCCGACAAGCTCCATTCCCAAGGCGCATCGGAATACACCCTGCTGATCGCTCTTTCCGCTTTGATGGGGGTTGTTGCAGGTTTAGTTGCCGTGGTTTTTCATAGCGGCATCGATTGGATGACCCATGTGTTTTTCGGCGAGCACATGCCCTCACATTCTTTACCGGAACTTGTCATTTTTATCCCGGTCGTCGGCATGTTTCTACAGTGGATGATGCGGCGAATTGCTCCGGATGAAGCAAAAAAGCGAGGCGTCTATGAAGTAATCGAAGCGGTCTCTCTACGCGATGGATATATCTCTCCCAAAACCACGCTGTTCCATTTCTTGACGCCGATCATCTGCATGGGCAGCGGCGGCACAGTCGGGCCCGAAGCGCCGGCGGCGCAGACCGGTGCAGGCGCAGTGTCGGCTGTTTGCCGGTTGCTGGGGCTTTCTAAGGCGCAAATGCGGCTCTTTACTGCGGCCGGATCCGGAGCAGCTATTGCCGGAGTGTTCAACACCCCGATGGCCGGCGTCTTTTTCTGCATCGAAGTCGTTTTGCTCAATGAAATGCATCCCTCCGCACTGTCTGCTTTCCTGTTGACTTCGGTAGCAGCCGGCTCGGTGTCGCGCGCTTTTTTGGGCGACGCTCCCAAATTTACTTTCGGCGAACTGCATCTGGGTCCCCCGCACTATCTGATCTTTTTCCTCCTTTTAGGACTCGGCAGCGGCGTTATCGCTATTCTTTTTATCAAGGCCAATGATTATTCCGCTCAGACTGTCGAGCGTTTACCTCTACGGCTGCCGATCATGCTGACAGTGGGTCTGCTTATGGGATTGTCAGGTTATGTTTTCCCGCAGCTTTTCGGAATCGGCTACGCCGCCGTCAATGATTTATTGGCGGGAAAATTATCATTGTCGACAAGCGCTTTGCTGCTCGTTCTCAAGTTTCTTTTGGTTACGATGATTTTGTCTTCGGGCGGTTTCGGCGGCGTCTTCGCCCCCTCTCTCTTCATGGGTGCGGCATTCGGCTACTTGTTTGCCGGAATCTGCAATCAAGTGCTCGGCCTCACGTTGCACCCCACGACGTTTACTCTCGTCGGCATGGGGTCCATGCTGGCGGGCGTTAATTCGGTGCCGCTTACATCCATTCTACTGCTCTTTGAGATGACCAACGATTACCGTTTCATTCTGCCGCTGATGGCAGGGGTGGTCGGCAGTCACGCCGTCACTCATTTTATACTGGGCGGATCGATCTATCAATTCAAATTGCGGCGTAAAGGATTGGACAAAAGCCGAGACCGCGAACACAGCATCCTGCGCGATACGCCGGTGCGCAATCTGCTGCGCGAAAAGCCGCCCTGCGTCGAGGAGACTACGGCTGTCGCCGAACTTGTTCGCTATTTTGTAGAAAAAGATGTAGAAAGGCTTTATGTTATTCGTCCTGACGGTCAGATCTCCGGGGTGATCACCTTGGCGACCATGCGCTATATATTGGCCGAAAGCGAAAACCTGCAGATCATCATCGCCAAAGATGTTGCCGAGCCTCGTCCTCCGCTCATTGATGCGGAAGATACGCTCGAGGCCGCCATGCCTGTCTTTGCCAAGGGCTATGAAGAAATCCCCGTCATTGAAAGTCGAAATCCTGCCAAGTTTGTCGGCGTACTGCATCACAAGGACGTCATGGCTTTGCTGCATCGAGCTCCCGGCAGTCGCTCCCTCGCCGCCAAGCTGATGGAAGACATGGTTCGCCTGCGTGAAGAAAAGATGCTGGAAATCACTCCCGGACTCTTTCTTTACCGCGCGCCGGTGCCTGATGAGTTTATCGGAAAAACGATCGCGGAACTTGCACTGAGGAATACGCTCCGCATTGAATTGATGATGATCGAGCGTCGACGTTTCGATGACCTTGCGCCGCAACAGATTTTACCGGAAAAGGATACTGTTTTTCATCGCGGCGATGAGATGATTCTCTATGGCACGCGAGAAAATATTGAAATTTTCAGACAGAAATTCGGCGGTTAGCAAGTCTTTGCCATAAATTTTTCATGGGAGGAATAAAGATGAACAGACGTCGTTTTCTCCGGCTTGGTGCCGTCGGATTGGCCGGCATGGGGCTCTCCGGCTGCAGCGCGCGGCTGACGACACCCCTGTTCAAGATTTCTCTTGCCGAATGGTCTCTGCATCGGGCGCTGTTTGCCGGCGAAATCGATCATTTGGATTTCCCGCGCATCGCCAAAGAGCGCTTCGGCATCGACGGCGTTGAATACGTCAATCAGTTCTTTATGGACAAGGCTCAAGATCGCGACTATTTGAGTGAAATGAAGCGCCGCTGCCGGGACCTCGGCGTGACGAGCGTGCTGATTATGTGCGACAATGAAGGACGCATCGGTGATCCGAATGAAACGGCGCGCCTGCAGGCGGTGGAAAACCATAAAAAATGGGTTGAGGCGGCCAAGTTTTTGGGGTGCCGCTGTATTCGCGTCAACGCCTACAGCGAGGGCGATTACAAGGAGCAGCAAAGACTGGTTGCCGACGGTCTGCGTCGCCTGGCGGAATTTGCCGATCCGTTCGGCATCAATATTTTAGTGGAAAACCACGGCGGCTTTTCCTCCAACGGCAAATGGCTTGCGGAAGTGATGCGCATGACCGGCCATCCGCGGGTCGGCACCCTTCCCGATTTCGGCAACTTTCGCATAAGCGCGGACGAGTGGTACGACCGCTATCAAGGCGTGGCCGAACTGATGCCTTTTGCCATGGGCGTCAGCGCCAAATCGTCGGAATTCAACTCGGAAGGCGAGGAGGTGCGCAGCGATTTTTTGCGCCTGATGCGCATCGTTGTCCGATCGGGTTATCGCGGCTGGGTGGGCATTGAATACAGCGGAACTCAGCTGTCCGAGATGGAAGGGATTGCGGCAACCAAGCGGCTCCTCGAAAAGGTTCGGCGACGCCTGACGGCAGAGTTTCCCAAGTTCAAAGGATGATGAATGACTGTATCGCAGAGCGGCGCTTACTCCCGCACACGGTCATCCAACAGTCTCTTGAGTTGTGCGCTGCTCCGCGGCGCCCAACCGAATGACCGCCGCCAAACCTCGGCGCTTTCCATACAGAGGTAAACCGGCGCTTCGGTTGTGTAGCTGCGAATCCAGCTATACATTTTGGCAAACATTTCGATGCGCAGGGGCTTGAAATAGCGCAGCTTTTTGTCGATGCCGGGGAGCAGCTCGCCCAGGTAAATCCGAGATTGGGGGTGGTTTTTGCGAATCACATCATCGAACGCTGCGGGATAGCGCAACGCTCCGAGGCTGATCCAGGCGATGTTCTGAGGTCGAATGACGCGAAAGATCTGGTCAACGATCTCGCGATAGCCCTCTTCCCATTTGGGATACCAAATCATAGGGTCGAAATGAAACCCCAAACGATAACCGGCCTCTTGAACCTTCTGCGCTGCCTGCAGTCGTTCCTGCGGCGACGCCGAAGTCCCTTCGTCGCTTTGATAAACCGCTTCAGCATTCATCGACCAGGACACGATGGTGCGTCGGTTGTGCCTCAGTCCCAGGAGGTTCTCTACAAAGACGTTCTTGCTTTTCAGCTCCAGAACGGCGTTGCGTCGTTCGGCAAAAAAAGAAACCAGCTCGGGCGCCAGATTGAGGAACGGCTCAAAAGTGAGGCTGTCGCTCAGTTCGCCGGTGCCGACGCGGAAAAAGCTGTTTAAACTGGAAAATTTTTTCTCAAGTTCGGCAAAGAGATCATCCCAATTGCAATAGACGGTAATCAGCGGCGTGTTGAGGTAACCCTGCAGCACGCAGTAGGAACAATCGAGATCGCAGCCGGCGACGACATCCAGATTGTGGTAGAGGCAGCAGAGGTGATGCTTGGTGCCCGGACAAAGCCGCAGGAAGGGACCGCGTTGTTTGGCGAGCAGGATAGCCCCGCGCAAATCGCGGGTTCGGCCGGCTGCACCGGACAGCAGCGCATCGGCCTCCGCCGGCTCAACCGGGACATCCGGAAATTGCTGCAGCACTCTTTGGGCAAGCGGCGACCTGCTGACCGCCTCTTCGACAAAAATTATGCGGGGATGAAAAACTGCCGGCATGATCGTATCCGTCAAATCAACTGCACCAACTCGTCGATTTTCCCTTCGCGATACTGCTCTTCCAGCCAGTCGAGCCTATTGCGGAACTCCCGCGCCGAGCCGAAGGAAAAAGCGACCGTCATCTCTTCATCCTGAAAGTACGGCGCGTGGCGGATCGAGAGTCCTTCCGGCGGCCGCATGCGCTTTACCAGCTCGACAAAAGCTTTTTCTTGTTCGCTGTAGCGGGGGTAGCGCATCTCCCATAAAATTTGTTTGAGCCGTTCGCTCTTTTGCGAGGGCGTCAGAGGGCTGTCAATGACTTCGCGGAACGCCGAGGACTCGAGGAGCGCGCAAAGGGAGGTGTCTGATAATCGCGCAACGTCCTGAAGAAGCAAAAGAAACTCGCGTTGACGATTCTTACCCAACCGCAAGGTCTGAAAAAGCCGCCATATCGCCTCGCGGTCTGAATCAGATAAGTCGACCAGATCTTTGACAACTTCTAAAGAAAGGCGGTCTTCTGCAGCCGCTTGCTGCCAATCCGGCGGCAGATCGGCAATCGGCGCCAAAAGATCCAACAGGTTCGGATTGCTGCCGAGGCGCATGAGCGGAAAAAAGCTGCGCCAGATTTCCTCGTCCTTGACCTGCATGCGGCGCAGTTTTTTGATCGCCCAAGAGACTTCTGCGGCGTTGAAGGTGCGATGGGCGGCGTTTTCCGACAGCGCAATGCGGAACCGCTCTGCCGGCGATGCGGGATCGGTTAAAATGCGGGCCTCGGCGCGGCTAAATTCGAGCTCGCGCAGAGCCAGAAAGCGGCGAAAGCCGCACACGATGCGCAGCCCGCCTTGCGGCGACGGTTCGAGGATCAAGGGGCTGAGCAGGCCTGCCAGCCGAATGGAATCCTTGAGCGGCTGCAGCGGGGCAAAAGAAGGCAGACGGTAAAGATCGTCGTCGCCTATCTCCTGCAACTCGATGGTGACTGTTTGAGATGTCATTAGAATAAACTCAATTGTTTGACTTTTTTCCGCGGATCAATCCGGCTTTTCTCAGCTGATACAAGTGAGTCGGAAATAGCGCTCAGAAAATGTGATGGTTCCTGCTCCACCATTTTGCCGTTGAGCAGTCGGGTTTTTGCATGTGTTAGAAAAAGGAAGCGTTTGGCGCGCGTCATACCGACATAGAGCAGGCGCCTCTCCTCTTCGAGGTCGTTGCGGCCGAGGTGATGGGGAAGAATCCCTTCTTCGCAGGCGGCAATAAAAACTGCGGAAAACTCTAATCCTTTGGCGGCGTGCAGGGTCAGTAAGCGTACGCGGTCGGCGCGGGGATCGAGACGGTCGAGGCTTCGTTGGACCGCCAAAGCATCGAAAAAGCGCTGCGGCTCGTGCTGAAAAGCCGCCGCCCATTTCATCAAGCGGTCTAAAAAGCGAGCCGTCTGTTCGCCTGCCCTGTTCTCCGGCAAATATTTCATTATCAGAGAAAGCAGCGTTTCTGCTGATGCATCGGCGGGCAGATCGGCTGCTGCAGCGAGGTATGAGCAAGCCGCCTCCTCGTCGCCAAAAAAATTTTTGGCGTCGTCAAAAAGAGCCGAGCTTTCCTTTTTACGGGCAGCGGTCAGCAGCCGATAGAGCGGCTCGTCGAGCGTAAACGCATCGTCGGCATAGTCGTAGGGAATGCCCGATCGGTGAAAAGCCTCGATGAGCGCCGGCGCTGCGGCCCGAGAGCGAAAGAGCACGGCAATGTCGCCGAAAGCGAGACGTGCTTCCGTACGATCGACTCGTTCGCTGTCAAAGGAAAAGAAGCCGGTACCTCCGACGAGCTGCTCCACAGTCTGCACAATATATTCAGCCTCTGCTCGGTCGGAAACCGCATGATGAATGATAACTTTGACCGCATTTGCGGGGCTTTCAACGGAGACGGTTCGACGCCTGAGCATTTGCTGCGCCGCTGCGGAGATGATCGGCGTGGAACGGTAATTGCGCGCGAGTCTGATTACGCGGGCGTGCGGAAATTCTTCTTGAAAACGTTCGAACAGCCGAGGCTCGGCGCCGCGAAAGCCGTAAATGGCCTGATCCGGGTCGCCGATGGCGCAGAAATCCCTGGCTGAAAGCGCGAACAGACGGATGAGTTCGTATTGGATGCGACTCAAGTCCTGAAATTCATCTACGGCAACAACGGGAAATTGACGCAAAACGGTCCTTCTTACCTCCGGTTTGAAGCGGAGGAGACGCAGAGGCAGGAGAATCAGGTCTTCCAAATCAACGGCGTCAAGTTCAGTTAAAAGTTCTTCATAGCGGCGAAAAAGGGTCGTAAAGGCTTCGCCTTCCGTTTCCGCAACCTCTTTAGGCAGCGAATCGGAAAGTATGCCGCGGCTTTTGTAGAATGCAATGCGCGGCCAAGGGTTAGCCGTTTTTTCAAAGAGCGGTTTCAGAGATTCATGCAGTCCTGGATGGGCTGCCGGCTCAATAATCGAAAAGGACGCGGTACGTCCTGCAAAGGGTTCTTCCATACGGCGCAATATCTCGGCTCCAAAAGCGTGTAGAGTCGAGATGGTCATGCGCTCTGCGCGCGCACGGCCGAGAAGATGCGAGAGCCGTTCGCGCATCTCATCTGCGGCACGATTGGTAAACGTTACGGCCAATACCTCCTCAGGTTCGGCGCTCCCTTCTTCGATGATTGCCGCCAGTCGATGGGTGAGCGTGCGGGTTTTGCCGCTGCCGGGACCGGCAATGATGAGCAGCGGGGTTCCGCGATGTTCGACGGCCTTTCGCTGCTCCTCATCAAGACCGAATAATTCTGTTGGAGGCTCGCTTATCTGTATTGTTTCGATCTGTTGTTCCGGTTTCCGAACGTCCTGCCTTTGCGGCTTTTCTGCCTTTGGAAGCTCAAAAAGAAGCTGCTGTCGGGCGATCTTTTCTCTTTCGCCCGGCATGAAAATGCGGACTAGGCCGTACTCTCCGTCATATCCGGGCTCGGGCATGACTTTACCTTCCCGCATTCTCCTGATGGCCTCGGCAAGGAGGCTTCCGCCGGCGCGCTGAATATCGGCAAGAGGCCTATCGAGGAGGATTTCGAGCTCGGAACCCAATTCGCCGAGCAAGTGGAAATAGCGTTCTTCGATTTTGGCTGCGGTTTTGCCGATGTTGGCGGCTTCCGCCAGCACTTCGGGCAGCGGGATGAGGCTGTAGAAGGGTTGAGCGTTCGGCGGCCGATAACCGACAGGCCGATCCGCCAGCTCGTCGACCCGATAGCTGACGCCGAGCACCAACGGCAGGCCGCAGACCGGGCAGACGCCGCGGTGGGCTTTGGTCTCATCCGGCATAAAGCGCACGCCGCACTTACGGTGACCATCCGCGTGGTACTTGCCCTCTTCGGGAAAGAACTCGATGGTGCCTAGGAATCGGTTGGACGAACGGTCGCGCAGGGCGTCGAACAAGGCTTTATAGCTCAGCTCCGTGTCAAAGATGTTAGCCTCGCGCGCCAGGTTTGCGGGAGAGTGGGCGTCCGAATTGGAGATAAGGACATAGCGGTCGAGCTGCGACAGCCGCCAATTCATCGGCGGATCGCTGGAAAGGCCGGTTTCCATGGCGAAAATGTGCGGCGTCAAATCGCCGAAACACTCTTCGACCGAATCGAATCCCGATTTGGAGCCGAAAAGAGAAAACCAGGGCGTCCAGATGTGGGCCGGGATGAGCACCGCCTGCGGATCGACTTGAAGAAGAGTCTCCAGCAGATCGCGGGTATCGAGTCCCAGGATCGGTCTGCCGTCCGAGGTTATGTTGCCGATTTTGGCGAGCTGCTCCTGGAGTTTTACCGCCGCTGCTATCGACGGCACAAAGATGACGCTGTGCACTTTGCGGACGCGGCCGCCCTTTTTGTAAATGGTGCTGATTTCGCCCGAGAGGATAAAGCGGATCGGCCGGCGACAGGAGGCAGGCACCGTCGGAGACAAGCTTTGCGAAAATTCGCGACGCAAAGCATACAGGCCTTCTTCGGCTTCGGTCAGCTTGGTTTTGATCTCCTCCAATCTTCCGGGGTGGGTAATGTCTCCTGTCGCAACGACAGACAAACCCTTGAGTTGCGCCCACTGATGGAGATGCTCCAGGTCCAGCTCTTTGCTGGTGGCGCGGGAGAAAGGCGAATGAATATGCAGATCGGCAAAGTAGCGCATGGAGGTACGTTCCGGAACTCCGTATTTAGGGTCAATGCCTTGACAAAGATTATAGCTGCTTTCGACTGGTCAAAAAAAAGGCGGATTGAATCCGCCTTTTCGATGCGCGTTTCAAACCGGTGATCAAACTTTGACTTTGTCCCACGTTTCCTTGCTGACAAATTTCGTTAGGCTGCGGCCGTCGCTGGTTTTTCCCTTGAGGGCATAGCGCTGTTTGCCGGGTTCACCGTACGTTACCTTTTCTACGACATCGGCCTGCACCGATTTTCGCAGCTTGACGTCATAAAAGGTTTCTTTCATGAGAAAACCTCCTTTAATTATTTAGGTGTGCAATAAAAACGCGCCGAACGGCTTAAAACGGCGACACCGACAAACCTGCGGCGAATCGCCAACCGCCGATGCTTTTTTCTTCGAAACCGGTTAGGCCGCCAATTCCTCCTGAGGCTACTTCAGCCTCGAGGTAAACCACGGCTTTCGAAGTTGCAAGATACTCAACCGCTGCTTCCATATAAAAACCGGAACCCTGTTGTTTGCCGGCTGCGCCCGAAGCGCTGTCGGCCAAGAGAAACGGGCTGCCGGTTTCGTCGATAAAATAGAATGCCGCCCCGAATCCATAGTAGGAACCCCACCGGCCGTCCGGCAGCCTCCGAAAGCGTACGCCTGCTTTCAGCCATTTTTCCTCCCATGAGGATTCCGTGAAACCCTCTTTAGCAGTTGAGTTTTTAGCATAGCTGTAGAAATAGCCGTACTTGGCCGCTGCATAAGCTGTTCCGTAGAAGCGCACGGCGGCAAAGCCGCCGAATCCGTCTCCCCATCGGCTTTTATAGACTTGCTCAAAATCTTTATGGGAGATGCGGAAGACGCCGTAATCTCCGCCAAGGATCAATCGCGGAGGTTCGGCGGGTTTTAACTCTTTGTACCACTGAGCCGAGACACTGCCGACAAGGCATAAAACGGAATAAAGAAGACGCTTTACCATAGCCATCCGCGCTTTTGCATAAAGATCATTGTCGGTTTGAAAGCGCATAGGGCCGTAAAGGTTCCCAATAAATTGGCGGCAGCATCCAACGGATCGAACAGACGGC
>JAPDPN010000002.1:0-7033 GCA_034506455.1 Candidatus Zhuqueibacterota bacterium
GAGGAGTTTCTTCGTCACCACGGCCATGCCCTGCCCGATCGATTGGAACGCCTCACCTCGGCCAAACGGTCCGAGTTGGAACACGCCTTTCATCAGTACCTCAAAATCGGCGGCTTTCCCGAAGCGCAGCCTCTTTCGGATGCGGATCGCTTTGCCCTGCTCCGTCAGTATGTCGATGTGGCCGTCCTCAGGGATGTAATGGAGCGTCACGACATTACCAACATCACGGCGCTGCGATGGCTGGTCCGGCACTTGTTGGGAAATCCGGCCGGGCTTTTCAGCGCCGAAAAGTTTTACCGTGACCTCAAATCCCAAGGCATAGCGGTTTCGCGGGATACCATCCACCAGATGATTGCGGCGCTGGAAGATTGTTTCCTCGTCCGAATTTGCTGGCTGGATACGGCCTCGGAGCGACGGCGCATGGTCAATCCTCGAAAGGTCTATCCGGTAGACCCCGGTTTCATCCGCGTGTTCGACCGCATGGGCAAGGCGGACGTGGGGCATGCCTTGGAGACCGCGGTCCGAATCGAGTTGGAAAGACGCACGGCCGAGGCGGCCTACGTGAAAACGGCCGAAGGCTACGAGGTCGATTTCTTGGCGAAATTCCCCGACGGCCGACGCGAGTTGATCCAGGTCTGCGCCGACCTCGAGGACCCCGACACGCTGCAACGCGAAATTCGGGCGCTGGAAGCCGCGCGTTCCGAATACCCGAACGCCGAGCTGCGATTGATCACCCTCACGCCGGACATCGGCTCGGGCTTTTCGAAATCGATCCGCGTCACTGCGGCAACAGAATGGTTTTTGGGGTAGTTGAATAACCCCGCGAATGAACGGTAGACTCAAAAGTCCATCTATGATCGCGGCATCCTTCAGCATGGAATCATCGCTCTTTTGGGAGAACTAGGCCTATGACCGTCTTTGACCTGCATTCCGCCGTCCTGGGCGAATATCGCGACTTTGTGCGTTCGTTCATCCTCATTGCCGACCGGCGCATCCGAGAATACGTGGACCGTGTCCTGGACGAAGAAGCACGCCTATGGCCGGATTTTCTGCTCCAGGTCAGCCCTTCCTATCAGAGCGGCGCAAGCGTGGACGACCTCGCCCAAAGCGGCATTCTCCACCCCGAAACGGCGCGCATCTTTCGCACCCCGCACGGTAAAGCGTACCGTCTTTACCGCCATCAAGAGCAAGCCGTTGTAAAAGCCCGCCGCGGCGAAAGTTACGTCGTCACCAGCGGCACCGGCTCCGGCAAAAGCCTTGCCTATTTTATTCCGATTGTCGAATCCATCCTGCGCCGACCCGGCGCCGATAAAACCGCGGCGCTGATCGTTTATCCGATGAATGCGCTGGTCAACTCGCAACTTCAGGCTCTCGAAACCCTCAAAGCAAGCTATCAGGACCGAACTGGGCTCCCCTTTCCGATCACCTTTGCCAAATACACCGGCGAGACGGGAGATGACGCCCGTCAAATAATGCGCCAACATCCGCCGCACATTCTGCTCACCAACTATATGATGGCCGAACTGATGCTCGTCCGCCCGGAAGACCAGCGCTTTCTCGATGCCGCCGGGGGCGGCCTCCGCTTCCTCGTCTTTGACGAGCTGCACACCTATCGCGGCCGGCAGGGTGCGGATGTAGCGATGCTTATCCGTCGCCTCAAGGAACGCGCCGCCGCTCCGGACTTGATTCACGTCGGCACCTCCGCCACCATGGTCGCGGAACGCGACGCCTCACCGCTGCAGCGCCGTCAGGCAGTGGCCGAGTTCGCCTCCCGTTTCTTCGGTCACCCCTTCACCGAAGCCGACATCATCGAAGAAACCCTCGTGCCCTTTACCCAGGGCGACCTCCCCGCACCGGCCGAACTCCGCACCGCCCTCTCCCATCTCCCTTCTTCCCTCTCCCTTCTCGACTATCAAACCCACCCCCTCTCCCGCTGGCTCGAACACACATTCGGCATCGCCCCCGAACCCGAAGGCGGATACAAACGCCGCATTCCGATCAGCTTGTCCGAAGCCGCCGCACAACTTGCCGGGCAAACCGGCCTCGACCCGAAAACCTGCGAACAGGCCCTGCGCGCCTGGCTGGCGCTTGGCGGACAGGTTCAACGCGAAGAGGGGGCTCCTGCTTTTGCCTTCAAGCTGCATCAATTTATCAGCCAAGGCCGTGCGCTCTATGCAACACCCGAGTCGGCCGACAAGCGCGAGTTCTCCCTCGAGGGTCAGGTGCAGGCGGACGAAGGCCGCATCTTCCTGCCGGTCAAGTTCTGCCGACAGTGTGGACAGGAGTATTACCACGTCCTGCAGTCGGACGAGCGCTTCTGGCCGCATCCTTTGGACATCTTTGAAGAAATGAATGAATCCTATCACCCCGGCTATCTGATGCTCGCTTCTGCAGAAAACGATTGGAGCGAAGACTACCTGCCCGAGGAGTGGCGCGACGCCAACGGCCGGGTCAAGCAGGATGTCCGCGAGCGCGTCCCGCGCCCGCTTTGGGTTCGACCCGACGGAAGCTTTTCCTCTTCTCCCCAGCCGAATGCTGTCAAGATGTGGCATCAGCCGGAGCCTTTCGGCTTGTGTCTAAACTGCGGCGAGTTCTATACCCGCAAAGAAGACGAATTCCGCAAGCTGGCCACGCTGTCGAGCGAAGCCCGCTCCAGCGCCACCACCGTGCTGGCGGTTTCGCTCCTGCGTCAGGCAGCCCGCACCGGCGCCGCCCGCGACAAACTGCTCACCTTTACCGACAATCGCCAGGATGCCTCGCTGCAGGCCGGTCACTTTAACGACTTTGTTCATCTCGCCGTCATGCGTTCGGCGCTGGTTTCGGCGTTGCGGGAGCATAACGAACTCGCATCCGACCGCATTGCTCAGGAGACCGTTTCGGTTTTGCAGCGCGGCTTTAGCGTGCGCGAGATCGCCCGCACGCCTGAACTCGACCCCGCCTCTTCGGCGGCCCGCGAAGTCTGGGCGACTTTTATTGACCTGATCGAATACCGTCTCTACGAAGACTTGCGCCGAGGTTGGCGCATCATCCAGCCCAATTTGGAAGAACTGGGCCTCCTGCGCATCGAATATCGCGGCCTGGAGGCACTCTGCGCACAGGAAGAGGTCTGGAATTTTCATCCGATCTTCTCCGCCCTTACCCCGCAGGAACGGCAGACGCTTGTGCGTCCCTTGCTCGACCAGTTCCGCCGCAAACTGGCGATCAACGCGCGAATTTTACAAGAACAGGCGCAAAGTCAATTGCGCCGCCGCTGCGACCAGCACCTGAACGAGTTTTGGGGACTAGACCCGGCCGGCGACGAACTGCGCCAGGCCAACTGTTTCGTTTTATTGGGAGATTCAGCACGACCGGTTGACGGCTTTAGTTTAGGTGCCCGCAGCACACTCGGTCGTTACCTGCGCCGGCAACTCAACCTGACGACCGAAGACTATGGGATGGCAGCGGCAGCACTGCTCAACCGGTTGGTTCGTCACGGCCTGCTGGTGCGCCTCGATCCGATAGACGACCATCAGCGCTTTCAACTGGACGCGGCCTGTCTGCGCTGGCGGCTCGGGGACGGCACACCGCCGCCCCTCGACCCGCTCTATACCCGCCGCGCCGCCGCGGAAACCTATGCCAATCGCCGCCGCCCGATCAACGCCTTCTTTCAGCGTTTTTACCAGGAAGCCGCCGTTGAACTGGTTGGGTTGGAGGCCCGCGAACACACCGCACAGGTCGTCGCAGCCGGGGAACGCGAACGCCGTGAGCGCCGCTTCCGCTGGGAAGAGAGGGACACTGGTAAAGAAGCCGAACTTGGCCGCCGCCTGCCCTATCTGGTCTGCTCGCCCACCATGGAACTGGGCATCGACATCGCCGACCTGGATATGGTGCACCTGCGCAACGTGCCGCCGACTCCCGCCAACTATGCCCAGCGCAGCGGCCGCGCCGGTCGACAGGGGCAGGCCGGTCTCATTTTCACCTACTGCGGCGCCATCAACCCGCACGACCAGTATTTCTTTCATCATCGTCAGGAAATGGTGGCGGGAACCATACGCCCCCCTAAACTCGACCTGGCAAACGAAAGCCTCTTGCGCGCCCATCTGCACGCTCTCTGGCTGGCGGAAATCCGCCTTCCCCTGCGCCAATCGATAGAAGAAATCATTGATACCGCTCAGGATGCTTTACCATTACGGCCGGAGGTGCAGGCGGCCGTTCAGTTGAGCGATGCTCTCCGTCAGCGGTTATATGAGCGGATGCGCCGCGTCCTGCAGACCGATGAAGCCTGGCTCCGGTTCGCCCGTTTGTACTCCGAGGACAGGCTTAACCTCATCATCAAAGAAGCCCCACAAGCCTTTGACCGCGCCTTCGACCGCTGGCGCGAACTCTATCGGGCTGCCAAACGCCAAAGGGACGAGGCCCGCGCCGAGGAGGATCGCGCGCGTAAAAAAGAAGATCAGGAACGCGCCAAAAGAAAACAGGATGAAGCTCGACGGCAGCTGAATCTGCTGCTTCAGGTAGATGTCGGCCGCGAAGAGAGCGATTTCTACCCCTACCGCTATTTGGCGAGCGAGGGCTTTCTGCCCGGCTACAATTTCCCGGCCCTGCCGGTGCGGGCCTGGGTACCGCGCGGCGAGGGTGAATTCATCCCTCGCGCCCGTTTCCTCGCCCTACGCGAATTTGCCCCCGGCAACTTTATCTATCACGAGGGCTCCCGTTGGGAAATCGTCGGCTTCCAATCTCCTCCCGGCGGCCTGGACGAACGTTGCCGTCAATTGCGTCTGTGTAACACCTGCGGCGCGTTCTGCGAACCGTCCCTCGACTTGTGTCCGGTCTGCAATACGCGCTTTAACGCCGAGAACAGTTTGATAGCCGCCTTGCTGGATATGCCCAACGTCCGCACCCGTCGTCGTGAACGCATCACCTCCAACGAAGAAGAGCGTCGCCGCCGCGGCTACAAAATCGAAACCTTTTACCAATTCGCCCCCGCCTCTTCCCCCCTCACCGCCGACATTCTTCCCTTCTCCCCATCTTCCTTCTCATCCTCCCCCCTCTTCACCCT
This sequence comes from Candidatus Zhuqueibacterota bacterium, assembly GCA_034506455.1. Classification (GTDB taxonomy): domain Bacteria; phylum Zhuqueibacterota; class Zhuqueibacteria; order Residuimicrobiales; family Krinioviventaceae; genus Fontimicrobium_A. The sequence goes on from JAPDPN010000002.1 coordinate 5,039, forward strand.
CACCTACGCCCCTACCGCCTCGCTCCTGCGCGTCAATCACGGCTCGCGTATTGCACGAACGGAGGGTTTTCAGATCGATTTTGAAAGCGGCGATATCTACACCGACAGCGAAAATTTGGAAAGCCGTACAAAATCCATCAAGACAGTCCGCCTGTGCGTGCAGCAAACGCAAAACCTGCTCTTGCTCCGTCCCGCCGACCCGCAAATGTTCCAAGACCGCGCTTTCGAGACAACTTTGCGCATTGCTCTCCAGCGCGGCCTGGAGCAGGCCTATCAACTGGAAGAGAACGAACTGGCTGCCGAGAGCATCGGCCAGGGCGAACAGCGCGCTATCCTGTTCTACGAGACCTGTGAGGGCGGCAGCGGCGTCCTGCGCCGACTGGTCGAAGAACCGAACGCTTTTGCCGAGGTTGCCCGCGCCGCTCTCGAGCGTGCTCATTACGATGAAAACGGACAAGACCAAAAGCCCGATTGTATCGCCGCCTGCTACGAGTGCCTGCTTAGCTACAGCAATCAACTGGAAGCCTTTTTCATTGACCGCCGCGAGGTACGGCAGACCCTGCTCGACCTGGCCCGGAGCCGCGTCCTGCAGCGCGTTGCCGGACGGCCTTACATGGAACACCTGACGCGGCTTCGTTCGCTCACCGACGCCCGCTCCGAACTGGAACGCCGCTTCCTGGCGGTGCTTGCCGCCCGAGGCTGTCGTCTGCCGGATGACGCCCAGCGCGCTATACCAAAAGTCAACTGCGTCGCCGACTTTTTCTACGAACCGAATATCTGCGTCTTTTGCGACGGCAGCTTCCATGACCAACCCGATCAGCGCCGCCGAGATGAAGCCGTCCGCGCAGAGTTGCGGGCACAGGGGTATCAGGTCGTTGTGATTCGCTATGACCAGCCCATGGATGAGCAGGCGGCAAATAAGCTATTTCCTTTTATCGCCCCCTAAAAGCTGCGTCTCTACGTTCGGGGATTGCCTTATTTCAGCAAAGCCGCCTTTACAATCTGCACCTGACCGGCGGTTTGGAATTTGATCCAATAGACGCCCGAAGGAAAACCCTCGGCCGACCAATAAAGGCAATGCGTGCCGGCGCCCAGTCGTTCATCGAGCAGCTTCTGTACTTCATCTCCCAGCAAATTCAGTACAGAGATCCGCATCCGTTCCGACTGCTCCAGCTCGAAACGCAGAGTCATCGAACCGTTGAAGGGATTGGGATAGGGGGGATAGAGTCGGAAGCAGGTTGGACTAATCTCATTCGAGACCGACGTGCCGGTCTTGTGCAGCTTGAGAGCCGTGTCGACCGCAAAATCGGCAAGCGGAATGGAAATGCTTCGCTTGTCGCTCACCTTGAACGTGCCGATGCGCTTGCCGGTGATCGTATTCCACTGTTCGACCTCGAACTCACCTGCCAGCTCGGGCAGGGTGACGATGACGCCGATTAGAGCCGCATGCGGCGAAGCGCCGGCATGGTAGTCGCGGTCATAGATCCAGACATAAGCGGTTTCGCCGTTGCTGAGGGCATAGCCGGTTGCGGCGCTGATCGGCAGGCCGGAGAACTCGAAATAGTCGATCGTCAGCCAATCGACGCCGGCATTGAACACGCGGATGCGATGTTCGCCCGCCGGAACCCTGATCTCAAAACGCTGCGGCGGTTGCGGCGTTTCGTTGACCAGCGGCGTTTTGTTGTCGTCGAGAAAAATCTGCAGCCTGCCCGGCTGCCAGGAGGAAACGCTGCCGACGGCCACGGCAAAGCCGATCTCCTGCGCAAAACGGGTATGAAAAATCGCCTCGCGTCCCATGGCCGCCTTGTCGCTGCCCTGGAGAAACTGCGACAGCTCGCCGATCCCCGGTACCGTACCGTCCGGCTGCACCTCGAACTCTTTGCGCGTCGAGGCCTCCCAACCGCGCCCGGGAGAGACCCGGACTCCCTGAACGGTTTGCGGCCCGCCCTCGACCTGCAGGCCGATGGGTCGAAAATCCCCGACGCGCAGGTCTTC
>JAPDPN010000002.1:7133-13910 GCA_034506455.1 Candidatus Zhuqueibacterota bacterium
AGCTCTTTGGCCTGCTCGTTGGTAAAGAATTCATCGCCGCTGCGCAAAAAGCCGCCGTTTGCAATGTTGTAAGGATTATCGTCCCAATTAGGATTGACGGTCTGGGAAAACTGACCGTGATGCTGGGTGACGAGCTGAATGTAAATGCCGAGCTTTTCCGCCTGCTCGATGATATAGTCCAGTTTCCAGGCCCCCTGCAGGCTGTAGCGGCCAAGGCCGTGATACCAACCGCTCCAATGCGAGGCATTCCATTCGAGCGTCTGTCCCTTGTAAAAATGAGTCATCCACACCCGCATCCAGTTTTCTCCTGCCTCCGCCATCGGCTTCATCCAATCATCATAGTCGAAGGTGCCGCGGTTCGTCGCCCAGGCTACGTTGTGTCCCATGGGAAAATAAAAGCCGCCGTCGTCAAAACTCAGCAGGCGGGGATTATGTGAATCGACGCGAATAAAACCGCGGCTTTCACCCGGCTGTACATTAAAGTGAAACAGGTCCGACTGATTGGTGCCCTCCACATCCCTGACCTGCAGATAGATCGAGTGTCTGCCGCTTTCGCTCGGCAGAAAGCGCACCCGCCAACCGGCTTTTCCGGCTGGAGTTAGAACTTCCTCCTCGCCCTCCAAGCGGCGGAAAAACTCCTGATACCAAAAAGCCGGCACCAGCAGGCGTCGCCCCGAGGGCTCGGCGATGACCGCATCAATCTCCACCTCGGTGGGATTGAAAGGGTTATCATAGTTACGGCTCACTTCAAAAGCGACTTCCATCCGCTTGCCGACAATAATCGTATCCGGTGAAAACTCTACGGATAAAAACTTGGTCGCATAGCAGGGCACCGCAATCGCCCACATAAAAATGATGCGCTTCATTTTGCTCTCCCAAAGCAGGTGTTATTCCTGGAAAGGCCGCCATATGCTGTGCAATCGGCAGATTTCGGCGCCGTCGCTGCGGCGTTTCATCTGCTGCACCCGCTGATCGGCCGACGGCGCACCGGTCAAAATGTCGATCTCATCGCCCAGAAACGCCTCGTTGACAAAGTTGATCGTCAATTCATCGAGAGCGTGCCGCCGGACAAAATCCTGCGGCAACGAATCCAGGGCCGCCTCCACATATTTGACGTTGTTCATGTGACCGTTGACGTCCAAATGCGAGTAAAGAACGCGAAAAGTCGATTTTTCGACTTTACCTTCCGGAACCGCAACTTTTCCGGCGAACTCGGCAAAAACCCGCTCCGCATCGGCGGTCGGCAGATCAATGTAGGTTTCTGTTTTCTGCGGCCGTTTGTGTTCCAAATCGACCGCCAACCAGGAGGTGGTGGCCAGGCTCAAAATCCGGCCGTTTTCGTCCGTGATGCGAAAATCACGAAAGCAGAAAAGCCGGTCGGCGCCCGAGGGCCACGTCTGCAGTTTGACGGATTCGCCCCAACGCGGCAAAGAGAAAAGTTTGAGGCGCAACCTTGCCAAGACCCAAGCCAAGTTTTTCTGCAAAAGATGGCTATAGCCGACTCCCAGTTCTTCGGCGTGGTTCCAGGCGCTCTCCTGCAGATAGTTGAGAATCGTCGCGACCCGCGCCCGGCCGGTAAAGTCGCTCTCGTAGCTGTGAATACGATAAGTCAAGGTAAGGATCATGGACATAGACCGCTTCCTGTGTACAGATGATTCGTCGACTATTTTTTATGCAGCTCGCAACTATTTTCAGAACAAAAAGGCGGCGGCATGGCTTTACTGCCGGCGTCAAGCGCCCGATCTCTGTGATAGACGATTGACTTTCTGCTGTATGGTAAATATATTGACCGAAAAAACAAAATGGTTTGTCGGCAACATGAATACACTCTGTCGGCCGGTAGGCGCCGTGACCTATCAGTTATGGATGATCGTGGAAAAGAACATCAACGTAACGGTGGGCAAATTGGGCAGCTTTGGATTTCCCGCGGGATGTTATGTGTATACAGGCAGCGCCCGTCGCGGTTTGGAAAGCCGCATCGATCGACATCGAAAAAAAGTAAAGCCCCTTCGCTGGCATATTGACTATTTGACCGTTTTGCCGGAAGTGAGCATCATTCAAGTGCGTACCTTTTGCGAACCAGAGTGCGTCGTGAATCAAAAGGTAGAGGGTGAGATTATTTGTCCCGGCTTCGGTTCCGGCGACTGCAGCAGCGGTTGTGTTTCCCACCTCAAACGCGTAAATTCTTTTACGTAAATCATATTGACTTTTAAAAGCCTTCTATTTAAATTCATAATGAAAGATCCTGGTTGGACAGCGGGAGCTGTCTTTTTTTTTGCCGCTTGCCATTTCCCCCAAAAGGAGCTTGTTTTGAGAATCATCGATTACATGCGCCACAGTCTGATTTTTCTGGACCTCGAAGCTGCGAACAAGGAAGAAGCCATTATCAAGACTGTCGAGCTGATGAAAGCGCGGGGCGCCGTAAAAAATGTGCAGAAATTCGTCGACGCCGTTTTCGAGCGGGAAAGCCTCGGCAGCACCGCCATCGGTAAAGGCGTCGCTTTGCCGCACGCCCGCACCCAGGAGATCGACCAGATCACCATTGCCATGACGCGGCTGAAAAAAGGCGTTGATTTCGGGGCAGCCGACGGCGAACCGGTCAACCTGATCTTTCTCCTCGGTACTCCACTCAAGGCCGTCAGCGAATACCTTGCCGTTCTTGCCAAGCTTTCGCGGCTTATTCGCGAGGATAAAACACGGAAGAGGCTGCTCAAAGCCAAAACTCTAACCGACGTCGAGACCATCTTTAACGAGATTGAACCCTAACCGTCTGAAAAAGAAATTATTGCAACTTTATCGGCCGCCTATTATCTTATAGTTGTAATAGTTATTATCCAGGCGGCTTAAAAATCCTCCTGTCTCTGTTCCGCCCCCGTAAAAGCCGCAAACTCAAGCCTGGGAATACCACTGTTCAGGCAGGTGTTATCACTGACCGCAATAAGAGAAGAGAAATCACTATGAAAACAAGCCGTCTTTTTTTCGCCTTTCTGCTTTGGCTGGAGGGTGCTCTGTATGCTCAGAACGCCCTGATCTGGAACGCCGGAGGCAAATCGACAACCAGCGCTTCGGCTATCGCCGCGGCTTTAACCGGCAACGGCAAAACCTCCAAGACCGTCACCTCAATCTCCTCAGAAACGCTTACAAATTACAACTATGTTTTCGTCTGTCTCGGCGTGAACCCCAATACCTACGTCCTTAACGCCTCAACCGATGCCACGGCCATCACAAAACTCGTATCCTACCTCAACGGCGGCGGAAAAGTTTATATGGAAGGCGGCGATACGTGGGCATGGGATCCGGTTACCGCTCTGCAGCCCAAATTTAACATCTTTGGCGGCGCGGACGGCCTGGGCGATCTGGGCACCATCACGTCATCGTTCTGCGGCTGGCAGGCTTCTGCGACGTACAGCGCCGGCCAGAACTATATCGACCGGCTCGTGCCCGGAAACGGAGCTTCGGTCTTTTTTACCAACAGCAGTCCGGCCTACGCCTGCGGCGTCGGCTACGACAACGGCACGTACCGTACGTTGGGCGTTTCCTTTCAATTCGGCGGTTACGGCGACGCAACTGCCCGCACTGCCCTCATGGGTAAAATTCTGCAGTTCTTTGATTCGGGCTGCGCCCTGCCCAAACCGGCCCCTTTGGCGCTGCAGGCGTTCAGCGGCTACAAAGGCGTGGTGCCTTTGGTGTGGGACCCTCCGCCCGGCCAGGCCGCCCTCAGCCTGACGACAAACACACGACCCGATGAAATCATGCGAAGCAGCGGCGCGCCGATCGACAGAGCTGCCGAGGGCAGAGTCAAGCAGAGCGAAAAAAGCCAATTTATAATACAAAGCGCCCTGGGCAAGCAGCCAAGTACTAGTTCCGCCGTCAGCGCCTACAACATTTATCGCGCTTCATCTGCCGAGGGCCCCTATTCGCTTCTAGCTTCCAACGTGACCAAGCAGTACTACCGCGACGAAACCGTAAGCAACGGCCTCACCTATTTTTACAAAATCAAAGCGGTCTACAACGGCTCGGAGGGCGATTTTTCACCCGCAGCTTCAGCCGCTCCTGCCGCCGACGGATACGGCGAGACCTCGCCGTGGAAATTCATCACTCCGCAAATCGACGGCATCATCGAAACCGACGAATGGAACAACGCCGTGTCGGTTCCTTTGGGCAGCGGCACCCTCTACTTTTTCAACGACAATCAGTATCTCTATCTGGCCGCCGACGATGTCGCCAATGCCTCTCTAGAAGGCGATGATCAAATCGGTTTTTATTTCGATCGCAACCGCGATCAGCGCTGGGGCCTCTCCGGTTTTACAGAGGAAGGCAATTATTGGATTTGGCGCAGCGGCAGCAATGACTCGCTGAAATTCCGCGGCTTAAAAGGTTGGTGGCCGTTCGATCTCTCCTGGGGCACCAACAAGACTGCTACGGGCGTCACCTATGGACGATCCACTTCCGCCGGTCGCCTGCAGTACGAAGCCAAAATCAATCTGTCGACCGCTGCACTGAACGTTACGCCGGGCAATGCATTCCGCGCCTACTTTTATTCATTCGACGGCAACAGCGGCCAATTTACCGGCAGCTGGCCGAGCCCGATCCGCAACGCTTTATGGAAAGATGCCTGGTTGGTTCCGGCCCTGTATGCGAATGTACAGCTGGAATCTCAGCCGAGCAGGCCGTACGTTTGGGATGAAGAAACGGTAACGACAACCGGAGAAATCTATGTCTTTAACGAATGGGCCGACGGGCGGCGAGTGCATATGCAGTTCTCTTCTATCGGCAACACGGGCACGGTGCGCGTCACCCAAACCAATGCGGCGCCGCAGAGTCCGTACAACAGCAAATACGTCCCCTGCGTATGGTCCTTAGAGTCATCTGATTTGAGCAATTTTCAAACAACGACGTATTTTTACTATAAAGATTCCGATGTAACTTCCCTGGATGAGTCCAATCTGAAGGTTTTCCGTTGGAACGGCAGTCAGTGGGTTCTGGTCGGCGGCACCGCCTTTCCGACATCCAACACGGTCGCCGTAGTTCTCGACCATTTCAGCGATTACGCCTTGTACGAATATATCCCCATCACGCTCGCTCTTAAATTCTTTACGGCACAGAACCGAGGCGGCAGGGTTTATCTCGAATGGCAGACCGAGTCGGAGATTGATCTGGCGGGATTCAATATCCTCCGCGCCGCAACGGTCGACGGTCGTTTTGAGCCGATCAACGTCGCTCTTATCCCTGCTGCCGCCCCGCAGCCGAATCAGGGCAATCATTACACATTCATTGATGAAAAGCCGCTTGCCGGCAGCAATTATTACAAACTGCAATCCGTCTCGCTCGACGGCCGGACAGAGTTCAGCGAAGCGACCTGCTTCTGCAGCACCGGCTTGCGCGACGAACGCACTTTGCCGCAGGCTTTCGGTCTCAAGCAAAACTATCCCAATCCCTTCAATCCCGAAACACGGATCGACTATGAACTGCCGCGCGCAGAAACCGTGGAGCTCGCCGTCTATGATTTGTCCGGCAGGTTGATCAAGCGCCTCGTCGACCAAAGCATGCCGGCGGGATACCACACCGTCACTTGGGACGGATCGGATCAGGAAGGCAGTGCGGTCGGTTCCGGCGTTTATTTCGTGCAGATGCGGGCAGGAGATTTTCACGCCGTCAAGCGCGTTACGCTGCTGCGCTAATGACAGACATAAGCGGGAGAAGCTTCTTCTCCCGCTTTTTTATTTTTCACCGCAGATTTGCCAAAGTTTCCCCTTCAGAGCGGGCAATGATTACCGCTCCGCAACTGTCACCCAGAACGTTGATGGTCGTCCGAAACATGTCGAGCAGTCGATCGACCGCAAGCACCAATCCGACTCCTTCCAACGGCAGCCCCACGGCCTGAAGGATAATCGACATCATGACCAAACCGGCCATTGGAATGCCGGCCGAACCGACGGCGGCCAAAAGTGCAGTCAAAACAACGATTGCCTCCTGCAGCCAAGTTAACGGAATCCCGTAGACCTGCGCAATAAAGAGCACGGCAACGCATTCATACAGCGCCGTTCCGTTCATGTTGATCGTGGCACCGATCGGCAGCACGAACGAGGCGATTTTGCGCGAAACGCGGCTTTTGTTGATGGTGCAGTCGAGGTTTAGGGGCAGGGCGGCCATGGAAGAACTCGTGGAAAACGCGGTCAGCAATGCCGGCGCCACCGCCGCATAGTGTTTCCAAGGCCGAATGCGGGCGAAAATCATGAGCAGGAGCGGCAGAGTGATCAAGCCGTGAAGAAAGAGCCCCACAAGAACGGTTAGAAAATAGAGCCCCAACGATTTAAAGACGGCAAGGCCGGTCAGGGCAGTAATCTTGGCAGTGATCGCAGCAACGCCGATCGGGGCCAGGCGGATCACGGCGCCGACGATTTTCATCATCACGCGATAGCCTGCCTCGATGAGGTTCGCCATGGTTGTCTTGTAGGGCTCGTCCAAGTTGAGAATAAAGATTCCCGCAAAAATGCAAAAAGTGATGACCGGCAGCACCTGTCCCGTCGCCAAAGACTGGAAAACGTTTTCCGGAATGAGCTGGTACAAGAGATCGATCAGCCGGCGATCCGTCGTCGCCTGCACCGCATTCAAATTCTGCTGCAGACCGGTCAGAGAAGCGCCGACACCCGGCTTGAATGTCTTGACCAACATCTGTCCGGTCAAGATCGCCAACAGCGTGGAGCCGATAAAGTAACCCATCGTTTTGGTTCCCAACCGTACGATGCCGGCAGTGGAACCGACCGCCAGAACTCC
>JAPDPN010000002.1:14010-68963 GCA_034506455.1 Candidatus Zhuqueibacterota bacterium
CCGGCTTGAATGTCTTGACCAACATCTGTCCGGTCAAGATCGCCAACAGCGTGGAGCCGATAAAGTAACCCATCGTTTTGGTTCCCAACCGTACGATGCCGGCAGTGGAACCGACCGCCAGAACTCCCGAGAGAATCGACGTTACAATGAGGGGCATGACGGTCATGCGCAGCAGACGCAAAAAAATCTCTGCCGGCGGCTCAACAAACGGCAGCAGGGCGAGACCCGCCAGCCGACCCGCGGCGGCGCCGATCAGCAGGCCGAAAAGTATCCAAAGGGTAAAGTGAATTCTTGGTTTCTTCATCTGTACAAAGTCAATCCGATTGGAAATCATTCAAACCATTTGGGAGTAAGCGGCAGGAACCGCCCCTTCAAGTCGCCGGGCAAACCTCTCCTTTTCGACAAGTATTTTGCCGGAGTCGGAAAGCCGTCCAAATGGGGCGAAACTCGCCTCCCTGCACCTAACGGCTGTTTTCTTCCCACAGGCGAACCAATTCGATGATCACCTGCACGGCCTTGTTCATGTCCTGAACGGAAATGAACTCGCTGCGGGAATGAAAGTTATGGCCGCCGGCAAACAGATTGGGGGTCGGCAGGCCCATGTAACAGAGGCGTGCGCCGTCGGTGCCGCCGCGAATGGCGTGTCGGACCGGCGTCAATCCGGCTCTGCGCACCGCCTCTAAAGCGTATTCGACCACATGCGGCGTTTCATCCAGCTTGTATTTCATGTTCCGGTAAGACTCGACGACCTGCCATTCGTGCGCAGCGTTGGGATAGTCCCGCAACACGTTTTCGACGATTTCCTTCAAAAAGCTCTCTTTCTCATGGAGACCTTCTTCGGTAAAGTCGCGGATGAGGAATTTGACAGTCGATTGCTCCTCATTGCCTGAAAAATAGTGCGGGTGGATGTATCCCTGCCTATTTTCCGTAGTTTCCGGTGACAAGGTGTGTTTGGGCAGCCTATCGACGATTTGCGATGCGATTTTGATCGAATTGACCATTTTATTTTTTGCATAACCCGGGTGCACATTGACGCCCTTGATGGTCAGGACAACCGAATCAGCGCAAAAGGTCTCGTCCTCCACTTCGCCCGCCGTTTCGCCGTCTATCGTATAGGCGGCGACGGCGCCGAAGGCCTTGACGTCGAAATGATCGACGCCGCGGCCGATCTCTTCATCCGGTGTAAAGGCGACCTTGATCGGCCCGTGCTTTATTTCAGGATGTGCAATCAAATAGGCAAGAGCCTCCATGATCTCGGCAATGCCCGCCTTGTCATCGGCTCCCAAGAGGGTTGTCCCGTCGGATGTAATGATGTCGTGCCCGATCATAGTGCTCAGGATGGGGTTTTCAGACTCGCGCAAAATAACTCCCGAGTCGCCAAGCACAATGTCGCCGCCTTGATAGTTGCGGTGCACCATCGGCCGCACGTTTTTGCCGGAGACATCGGGCGAAGTATCCATATGGGCAATCAGACCAACGGCAGGAACCTTTTTACTGCTGTTGGCCGGGAGCTCGGCGATAACATAAAAATAGGGATCGATCGTCACATTGTCGAGTCCGAGAGCCTTCAATTCTTCGGCCAGAAAACGTGCAAATTCTTTCTGTCCCTCCGTGCTTGGAAACGTCGTTGAGTTGGGGTTGGATTGAGTGTCAAAGCGGACATAGCGCAGAAATCTCTCCGCACAAGAGTCCCCAAACTGTCGCATAAAACCTCCCATCCTTGGCAGTTGCAATTTATTGTCAATGGCCGAGATCTGCTTGCATCGGGTATAAAGATGCACTATATTTTCTCGTCAAAGGAAATTTATGGATTTCTATCATAGAAAAAAGTTGTTTTTTTGGGCGCTCGCCCTGATAACAACGGGGGTCTTTTGCGTAAACGAGGCGCCAAAACGGTCGTCGATCGATCGCCGACCGAACGGCGGCATTCTGCGGCTCACCTTGAATGAGAAGCAGATGCATGACGTGTTCTTTGAAGCGCAATTTACGCCGCGCGGCGAGCTTTTCGCATTGGACAATCTTCAGCTATACAATTTTCAGCCGGGTTCGAACAAATATCCGCGACTGTTGTTCTCTGTAGATTACGCAGAGAGCTCCCTTTTTAAATGGGGAGGCCTTACTTTTTCTTTGAACAGCCCAGCATTCACTCCATCGTCGGGCAGCCGTACTTATATTTTTCAGGGCGAGCTGATTATTGCCAAAGCCGACGAAAAGAAGGTAGAGGGATCATTTTCCGGTAAACTGATCCACCCGACAAACGGCAGAACTTTTTCGATCTATGGAGAGTTTATAGCTCCGGTAAGGTTCAATATTTAAAAAAGAGGTGAAAACCGTCATCCAAAAAAGCTGTTGACTTTTAGAGCAAAAAATACTAAGTTTTTAAAAAATAAATCTAATCAATAAAAATAACGTGTAGACGGAGGAAACGACAAATGGTAAAGATGTTCTTGGACGGCGGTGCTTTCATGTGGCCGATTCTTTTTCTGCTTATTATTGGCTTGATGATTTCGATCGAGCGTTTCATTACGCTGTTCCGCGCTTCGATTAACACCAAGAAATTCATCTCGCAGGTAAAGCAGGCTCTGACCGAGGGCGGCGTCGATAAGGCCATTGAAGTCTGCGCCAATACCCGCGGTCCCATTGCTTCTATTTTTCATGCCGGTCTGCTTCGCTCGCAAGAAGGAATCGAGAACGTTGAAAAGGCCATCGCCAATGCCGGTACCATTGAAATGGCTTTCCTGGAGCGCGGTTTGATCTGGTTGGCCACGGTGATTGCTCTCGCCCCGATGCTCGGCTTTACCGGAACGGTTCAAGGTATGATCAATGCTTTCGACGCCATTAAAGCGGCGAACGATATCTCTCCGGCCATCGTCGCGGGCGGTATCTCCATCGCGTTGTTGACCACTTTGTTCGGCCTGGTTGTCGCTATGATCATCCAGTTTTTCCACAATCTGTTCGTCGCTAAAATCGACAGCATGATCATCGAAATGGAAGAAAGCTCAAATGAACTGATCGACGCTCTGGTCGAATTCAAGCGCAAATAACCCTTTTCGGCGCGGAGAACCGTCATGCTTGTAAACAAAAGAAAAAAACGAAAGGCTGAAATCCCGACCGCCTCGCAAGCGGACTTGGCCTTTTTGCTCTTGATCTTTTTCCTGGTGACTACCAACATTGATACCGATAAAGGCATTCAGATGGTTCTGCCGGAGAAGGGTCAAGAGACCAAAGTGCATAAGCAGAACATTGCCAACATCCTCATCAACGCCAACGGCCAGGTCATGATGGATGAGCAGCCGATCGAGGTCAAGCTGATCGCTGAAAAAGCGCGGCAAATGATTCGAGACAACGAGAACATTATTTTTTCGGTTAAAACCGTACGCGATACGCGCTATGATGTTTATATCGACGTTCTCGATCAATTAAAAATGGCCAATGCCAAGCGTATTTCCATTGCCGAACCTGAACAATAAAAAGCTCTATCATTTCATATCCAAAAAGAGAATGAGGAGTAATAAACCTTGAAGAGATTCCAGAAAAAAGTCAAAGTCGGCACAGAAATACCGCAGGCGTCTTTGCCCGACATTATCTTTATGCTTTTGATGTTTTTCATGGTTTCGACCACATTCAAGCAGTCCCAAGGATTGAAACTCGTCCTGCCGGATGCAAAAAAGATCGAAAAACTAAAGGCAGTGCGCGACGTTGCCACCATTTGGGTGGACCGCACCGGCAGAATTTCCATCGATGATCGGCTTGTCGAGGTGAAATCAATTCGCAACATTATTTACAATAAGGCGATCGATCCTCTTCATCCCATGAAGTTGGTGGCGTTGCGGGTTGACAAAGACTGCAAAATGGGAATTGTGTCGGATATTCATGAAGAGCTCAGAGCCGTCGGCGGAGCTGCCTTGCAGGTAAACTATTCGACACGAACCGCAACTGATTGATTTGAGGAGGTTTTGATCATGTTAATCCGCAAGAATCCCGAGGCTAATCTCAAGCTCAAATACGTCAAGTACAATGAGATCGGCCTGGTTATCGCTCTTGCGTTTCTCATTACGATTTTTCAAGCCTCCAAGCGGACCGAAAAAAAAGTCGTTGAGCAAGGTAGAGTCGATTTAAAAATCCAGGTCGAAGAAATTCCGCAGACGGAACAGGAAAAGCGGCCGCCCGCCCCGTCTCGCCCGACGATTCCGGTCGAAAGCGAAGATGAGGACGTTCCTGAAGATGCCACGATCGAATACACCGAGATCAATTTGGACGAGCTGCCGCCGCCTCCTCCGCCTCCGGAACAAGATGCAGGTGAAACACCGATCTTTGTTGCCTACGATGAACCGCCCGAACCGATCGGCGGATTTGCCGCCATTCAGGCCAATTTGGTCTACCCGGAAATTGCCCGCAAAGCCGGGGTAGAAGGGCGAGTTTACATCAACGTGCTGATCGATGAAAAAGGCAACGTCATCGACACCAAAGTTTTGAAATCGCTGGGCAACAACGGATGTGATGAGGCTGCCATTGCCGCCATCAAGTCCGTCAAATGGAAACCCGCCAAACAGCGCGACAAACCCGTAAAGGTTTGGGTCGGCATTCCGGTAGTTTTTAAGCTCAAATAATTTATATGTCGCATGGTAAAAGCAAGGCGGTGCAGGTGTCGGCACCGCCTTTTTCTTTTCAGGCTGCTCTTCCGTTCGCGGTTATTTTTCTGGCTGCCTTTCTTTCCTGTTTCAATCCTTTTGCACCGCGCCTCGAAAAAAGTTCACCGCAGGCTTTGTTCCTAACCGAGCAAAAAAGCCCGGATGAGGTGCTGCAAAATTTTGTTTACGCCTATACCTTTAAAGATTCGCTCGTTTATGCCGACTTGCTGGACAGCTCTTTTGTCTTTGTCTATTTCGACCCTTCGCTCGGCGGATCCGGTCGATTTGTCTCCTGGGGAAGAGACGTCGATTTAAAAACCACAGGGCAACTATTCCGCAATACGGAGACCATTACTTTGACGTGGAATTCCACCATCTATCAGGACACCCTCTATGTCGGCAGCCAAATGGTCGGCATCGAGCTGTCCAAGACCCTGCAGCTGTACTTGTCCGGCAGCTTTGGCGATTATACATTTAGCGGCAGTGCTGTTTTTAATTTCAAAAAATGCTCCGACAACAAATGGCGCATCACCCGCTGGAAGGATGAATCCAGCATGTAGGAATCCTTTTGCTTCATTTTCTATCGAATAACGAGTAGGACCATTTTCCGGAGGATTCCGCATGATTCGAGTCATACTATTTCTTTTCGTTTTGTCTTCAGCTTTGTTTTCGCAATTCTTTTCGGCCGGCGACATTGTGTCCGTCAGCGCCGTGGCCGACCATGACCGCCTTTTTCCCGGCGCATCCATTCGCGGCGCAGTGGTTCTTACTATTTCTCCCGGCCTTCATATCAACTCTCATCAGCCGACCGAAGCTTTTTATATTCCGACGCAGATCAAGTTGGATCCGCATCCCAATCTTCTTTTCGGTTCGCCCCAATTTCCGAAACCCTTGCTAAAGAAATTCTCTTTTTCACCGAATCGATTATCAGTTTTTGAGGGACGTACTGTTGTCGTTTTTGAAATTAAAGCCTCACCCGATCTTAAAGCGGATTCGATCGCGATCACCGGCTTTGTCTCTTACCAGGGCTGCAACGATTCCATGTGTTTTCCGCCGGAAGAAAAGCGCTTTGTCCTAAAGCTTCCGGTCGGCCAAGTCGGTGAACAGGCCGTGCCGATAAATGCGGATCTGTTCTCTTCATTTCCCCCTGCAATCGATCTGACGGCTGAAGAACAATCCGCGCTCGATTTTGTGGAAAGAGGCTTTTTTGCCGCTTTGGTCGCCTTTTTCCTCATCGGTTTGGCGCTCAACCTGACGCCGTGCGTCTATCCGGTCATCCCGCTGACCGTCGCCTTTTTCGGCGGCCGCAATGCCTCGTCGAAGGGCAAAACTTTTCTTTCCGCGCTCTTTTATTTGCTCGGCATTGCGCTTTCCTTTTCAGCTTTGGGTCTGCTTTCCGGTCTGGCCGGAAAACAGTGGGGCTTTCTCTTTGCCAGCCCTTGGTTTGTAGTGGGCATTGCCGTGATCATTCTGCTGATGGCTGCAAGCCTCTTTGGTGCCTTTGAAATCACCGTTCCCTCCTGGCTGCTGACTCGTATAGGCAAGTCGAAAGAGGGACAACTAGGCTCTCTGGTTATGGGCCTCACCGCCGGAGTGGTGATCGCCCCCTGTGCCGCCGGGGTGCTGGTGGGACTTGTCGGGCTGGTGGCCAAGCTCGGCCTGGTTTTCAAGGGTGCGGCCTTTTTCTTTGCCATGGGGATCGGTTTGGGCCTGCCTTACCTCTTTCTGGCCATGTTCAGCGGCTTGACTGCCAAGCTGCCGCAGTCAGGAGGGTGGATGCTTTGGGTCAGAAAAATATTTGCCTTCCTGCTGATCGGCGTGGCCATTTATTTCCTTCTGCCGCAGCTGGAGCGGGTACCGGGAAAACAAAGCTTCCTTTTCGGCATAACCGCGCTGACGGCCGGCCTTCTGCTCGGCTTTCTTGAGCATGGATTTTACAGCAAAGGCTTCAATCGATTCCGAAAAATAGCCGGACTACTTTTGATTGCTTACGGACTTTTTGCCGTCGACGGCGGCTTGAAGGCCCGCGAGTCCAGGATCAATTGGACCTATTACAGCGGTCAGTCAATAGAAAGCCTGCTCGCGGAAGGAAAGCCTATGTTCATCGATTTTTATGCAGATTGGTGCGCCCCCTGTAAGCAGCTCGATCGCCGCACGTTTTCAGATCCGCAGGTTGCGGTACTCGCCGAATCCTTTGTTATGCTCAAGGTGGACTGCACGCAGCCTAATGAGCAAATCAAAGGCTTAATGCAGCAATTCCAAGTGTCCGGCATGCCGACGCTGGTCTTTTTATCAAAAAGCGGCAGAGAGCTCTCTGATCTACGCGAGATCGGATTCATACCGCCGGAAAAGTTTATTCTTTCCATGAAAAAGGCTCTTGCAGAGGAATAAAAAAAGGGCCGGTTTCCTCCTAGTGAGTGCAGTAACACACTTTACCCATTTCAAGTAAAGCCGGCAGTTCTAAAATCGCTGTATTGATTCGGAATAAATCTAAAGGCGTCGGAGAATGCCCAGCGGCATTCCCCGTTTTTTTATTTACGTTCTAAAACACGTCTAATCAGGTCTTCCGCTTCCTCGAGTATTTGTTCCAAATGCTCTTTACCTTTAAAGCTTTCGGCGTAGATCTTGTATTTGGGTTCGGTTCCCGAGGGCCTGGCGGCAAACCAGCCGTTTTCGGCAACCACTTTGAGCCCTTCGATCGGCTGACGGTTCCCCGGCGCAACGGTCAGCTTGGCGATAACGGATTCGCCGGCAAGCGTTTCATCCGGCACATCATCCGCAGAGAGATGCTTCAAACGTTGCATTTGGCTCATCTCGGCATTGACGTCTTTGCGTCGGTAAATACAGACGCCGAATTTGTTTTCCAATTCTTCATAAATCTCGGCGGGATCTCTGCCGGTTACTGCACGAATTTCCGCCGCTAAAAGGGCTAAAATAATCCCGTCCTTATCCGTACTCCAGACGCTTCCGTCCAGACGCAGAAACGATGCGCCGGCACTTTCCTCTCCGGCAAATCCCAGCCAACCTTCATACAGGCCGGAAACGAACCATTTGAATCCTACCGGTACTTCATAAACAGGCCGGCCGATCGCTTGGGCGATACGGTCAATCATAGAGCTCGAGACCAGCGTTTTTCCGATCATGAGATTGCTCGACCACTGTTCTCTATGCTGAAAGAGATACCAAATAGCGACGGAAAGGTAATGGTTAGGGTTCATCAAGCCGCCGTGAGGCGTGACAATGCCGTGCCGATCAAAGTCAGGGTCGTTCCCAAAGGCGACATCATAGTTTTCCCTCAGCTTGATGAGACCCGCCATGGCATAAGGCGAAGAGCAGTCCATGCGGATCTTTCCGTCGTGATCGAGGTGCATAAATCGAAAAGTCGGGTCATAGTAATCGTTCAATCGATCGATCTTGAGGCCGTAACTTTCAGCGATTCTTTCCCAGTAGGCCAACCCTGATCCGCCCAATGCATCCGCGGCAAGCGCCAGATTTGCGGATCGCAGGGCATCCATCCGGATGACTTGCGATAGCTCTCCGACATATCCTGATATATAATCGTGACGGTGAACACTGTCGGAGGCGAGGGCGCGGTTATATGGGATTCGGCGAACGTGGCGCAGCGCTTCGGCAATATGCTCATTCGCGCGTTTTTCGATGATGTCCGTAACGGTTTTATCGGCTGGTCCGCCGTTAGGAGGATTATACTTTATGCCGCCGTCTTCCGGCGGATTATGCGACGGAGTAATGATCAGTCCGTCGGCAAAGCCGTTTTTTCGGTTGCGATTATAATAAAGAATCGCGTGCGACACCACGGGCGTCGGTGTGAAGCCGAGTTTTTCATCGATAAAAACGTCGATATTATTCGCTGCAAGCACTTCCAGGGCGGTTTTAAAAGCTGCATCCGAAAGTGCATGCGTGTCTTTGGCCAAAAACAACGGGCCGTTGATGCCAGCTTGTTTGCGATAATCGCAGACGGCCTGAACAATCGCCGCCACATGTGTTTCGGTAAACGTTCGATTGAGCGACGTACCGCGATGACCCGATGTGCCGAAGTGAACTCTCTCCTTGGGGTTCTGCGGATCGGGTTTTTCCAAATAATATAGACTGATTAAATTCGGTATGTCCGGCAGCAATGAATGCGGAACGTGCTTTCCTGCCAACGGATGATGACTCATGGCTGTATTCCCTTTGTCTGTTTCCTTATCCCATTTCCACCAAAACAGAGTTAGTGTCCTCGAAAAGTGATTGCGGAATTAAATTACCATTAAGTTCTTTACCGTTCAGCGTCAATTTTTTCACGCCTTTTTGGACGCCGTTGGGATTCTCGACCGTAATTTCGAATCGCTTTCCGCGAAAGATGCGGGTGACCTGAAATGTCTTCCAATGCGAAGGAATACAGGGATCGATGCACAGTCCGTCATATTCCGGTCGAATACCTAGGATGTGATGCGTAATTGCATAAAAAGTCCAAGCGGCCGAACCGCTCAACCACGGAATCCTCGATGCGCCATGTTTCGGGCTTTGTCTGCCGTGTGTAGATTGGCAAAGTACGTAGGGTTCGATTTCCCGCACTTCGGCTCTTTGGTTATAGGCGGCAGGAAGGTAGGCGCGTAAATAGCGATAAGCGCGATCACCGTGTCCCAAAATCGCCTCGGCAATGATTGCCCATCCTTGGATATGCATAAAAATGCCGCCGTTTTCCTTCAGACCCGGATTCATGAGCTGCGCTCGGACGATGTTATAATCCGAAGAAGTATAGGGCGGATCACAAATGACCAGGCCGAAATCCGTTGCCAACCGTTCATTGACGACATTCATGATGTGCTCTGCTTGGTCGCCCCGCGCAGCGCCGCTGATGATCGCCCAGCTTTGCGGATTGAGATAGATTTGCCCTTCCTGATTCTCTCTGGAACCAAATTTTCGACCATCCTGGCTGTAACCGCGCAGAAACCATTCTCCATCCCAAGCAAAAGTTTGAATCGCCTGGTCGAGCTCACTCAGACATCGGCGCGCCCACTCTGCCTCTTCCTGCTCCCCTAACAGTTCTGCAGCCTCGCGATAGACAACCAAAGCATAGCGCAACTGCATGGCGACGAAGACCGATTCGCCCTTTGCGCCGAACCTTAGACAGTCGTTCCAGTCGGCCTTTAGACCGCAGGGGAGACCATGTGCTCCGCGCCGCTCCCAGCTGAATTGCATGGCGCTTTTCAAATGGCCCAATACCGTATCCTCGCCCTGATCGGCGTAAGCGAGGACACGACGATAAAAAGACAAATCCCCGCTTTCTTTGACATATTCGCTGACCGCATTGAACAACCAAAGGGCGTCATCAGAACGGTATTCGTCTTCAGCAGGAGGGACTTCCTTGCCGGGCGAATGGCTGAAAGGCAGGACAACCGGCATGGCGCCTCCCGTGGAGACCTGACCGGTCAGCATTAATTCCAATCGTTGCCGCGCTTCCTCGGTTATGCAGTGCATAACGCCGATCAGATCCTGCACCGTGTCGCGATAACCAAGGCCGTCGCGGTCGATGCCGCTGTAAATGAGACTTGCCGAGCGCGACCATGCATAAGTAATAAGAGCGTTATAAATGCCCCAAACGTTGATCGTACTGTTCAGCTCGGCATCCGGCGTAACTGCTGTCAGTCCGACCAAACGCTGATGCCAATATTTTTTAACCTTTTCCAGTTCAATGTCCGCCATTCGCAGATCGCTGAAATACGCAACGGCCTGCTTTCCTTCCTTTTCAGCCCTTCCGACACCGAAAAGAACCAGAAATGTCCGCGACTCCCCGGGCTGGAGAATAATTTCCCCTTCCAGGGCGGCACAGGGGTTATCGCCGTAGCCGAGAGAATTGCTGCATTTCCCCCGCTCGACAGCAATCGGGTTGGCATAAGTGCGATAGTTGCCCAAAAACGCCTCGCGATCGGTATCGTAGCCGCTGGTCTTTAGGCCGACAAACGCCGTAAAGCTGTGACGGCCCTGATCTTTTTCCTTGAAATTATCCGGCATTTCGGGAATGTAGACATTCGTACCGTGATCGATGATCCCGTCGATGACGCGCATGGAAGTTGTGTATTGAACATATTGTATGTTGAGAAGGTCATCAATCGCGTTCCAATTGCCGACCAGCTCGGCATAAGTGAAAACGCCAAGCTTTCGCGGCCGCCCGCTTTGGTTTTCCAAAGTAACTTTCCATACCTCGAATAGACGACCCAACGGCACAAAATAAGTGACCTCGGAGAGAATGCCGTCATAACGCGATGATATAATCGTATATCCGGTACCGTGTCGGCAGGTCGATCGGTACTTTTCCAAGGGTTTCCCGACCGGCTGCCAGGAGGTCGACCAAAAGTCTTTGCTGTCATAGTCGTGGATATAGAGATATCGACCAGGCTGATCCATGGGAATCGAGTTAAAGCGGAAGCGCATGAACCGTCCCATTCCGCCCGATTTCCAAAAGCTGTAACCGCCGGCGTTGTTGGTAATGATAGCCCCGTATTCGGTCGAACCTAAATAATTGCTCCACGACTTGGGAGTGTCCGGCCTGGTAATGACATATTCTTTTCTTTCATCATCAAAGTAGCCGTACTGCACGTTGTCGCCCTCCTGAAACCTGCCGGTGTCATTCACTTTGCCGACGCCCGCCGAGCTCGGCAGTAATCTGCTCTACTTTATCATCGCTAAGCGGATATAAAATCATTAGGAGAAAAGAGATGATGCCCAGCCCGGCCGGGATAAGGCTGAAAAGCAGCCGCAAGCCTTGCACGCTCGATACGGATTGTTCCTGGTTAGGGGTGAATCCTACGCTTGCCATGAGCTTCAAGGCGACAAAAGCGCCCAAAGCCCAACCGATTTTTTGCGACATCGTGGAAGCGGAAAAGACCAGCCCGGTTGCTCGACGACCGCGTTTCCATTCTCCGTAATCAGCCGTATCGGCATACATTGCCCACAGCAGAACGCTGAGAGGCCCGCCGCTCGCAGATCCGGTTATTTGCAGCAAAAAGATCCATCCCAGTTTTTCAGGCTTGACAAAATAGAATCCAGCCGTGCTGAGGATGGCGATGACGAATAAAATCAAAAAGGCGCGCTTTTTCCCGACCTTTTTGGCAAACCAGCTGACGCCCAATACGCCGATAAGGCTAAAGATCTGCCCAACGGTGTTGAACGCCGACACGATCGCTTCGAATCCGTAGGCCTTTCCGCCCAAAAGCGGCAATTCAATCGTTCTCTCGCCCACTACATACTTAAAATAGTGCGTGGTAACACTGCTTCGAACGGCAACGAACAAGATAAAAGTCAACGTGGTCGCCAGTAGAATAAGCCAGGGTACGTTGGTGACCAACTCGTAAAGATCCTGCTTGATGGAAGATTTTTGACTTTTCGGCGGCTGGACTCTTTCCCGCGTTCCGGCAAAGGCGATGAGGAAAAAGATAATGGCCGCAACGCCGTAAACCATAAACGCTCTTTGCCAGCCGATCGCCTGATGCGCGGGATCATCGCCCCCACCGAAAGCCTTGACCATCGGCAGCAGCGTTGCAGAGACGATGATTCCTGCCGAAAAGGCAAAGAGAAATTTGATGGAGGAAACGCTGGTTCGATCAACGGAATCCGGCGAAATGACGCCCAACAGCGCAGTATAGGGAATGTTGATGGCCGTATAGAGCATCATAATGCCGTTAAAAGTTAAAAACGCATAGATAAGCTTTCCTGTATATCCGAAAGGCGGCACGGTAAAGGTCAGCACCCCCATCACGGCAAAGGGAACGCAGAGCCATAACAGATAAGGCCTGAACTTGCCCCAGCGCGTATTCGTTCGATCTGCAATCATGCCCATGATCGGGTCGTTGATGCCGTCCCAAATACGGCTGACCAAAAACAGTGTGGCCGCCGCATTGGCCGAAATGAGAAAGACATCGGTATAAAAAAATGTGAAATAGAGCATAAAAGTCTGCCAATACAACACCGAGGCGAGATCACCGAAACCGTAGGCGATTTTTTCTTTCAGTGTCAACTTGCCGACAGCCGGAGCGGTCATGGTTTTTATCCTCCTCAAAAAGGTACTGGTCTCAATACGGCGCCCTCTTGCGCAAAAGTAAAGAATTTTCACCTTAAATAAAAGCGACGTTTTTAAAAGCTTGAATATTTTTCCGGCGCATTTTGTTTTAGTGTTCGGAAATTGCGGATGTTGCAACCGAATCTTCTCAAGCTGCTGTTTCTCCTACCAGGATTCGCCAACGGCTCAGAATACTGTATGAATGGGTAATCTCCTGCAGATCGGCAAACAGTCGATCGCGGAGTGTTTGTTTCATTGTTCTGAGAAAGGAGGCGTAAGATGTCTGGTTTCAAGCGGTTTTTCTGCTCAGGCGTCGCCTTGCTGATGATGTTTATTGCTTGTTCTTCAGATAAAGAAAGTCCGGTGACGCCGACGACGCCGCCCAAGGCGCCGGAATTCACTCTCAAACAATTCGTCTTTCCCGCCAAAATGATGCAGTCTGCCGATGAAAAAGCCAAGCTGGCCCTGCAAATTGCAGCCGAGGTGACCAATTTTGAAGGCACCGGCTGCATTTTCGAGCCGCCTGCCGGAGCGACAGCTGTAAAGGAAGAAAGCGGCAATTGGGAATATGAATGGATGGATAACAATGTCAAAAACGTGCTCAAGATCACCGCAGGCGGCGGCCGTTACACGTGGCAACTGCTTCTAAGCGGCAATGTTGATGGAGTAAGCCTCGAAAATTGGAGAAAAATGGATGTCGTCCAAAGGACGGACCAAACCAACGGCCATGTCTATCTTTACAAACTTGGAACTCAGCAGATAACCATCGAGTGGGTTTGGTACACTTTGGAAAACGGCGACTACAAGTTTGTCAAACAGTGGTATGAACCGCCGACGGGAAAGATCGAATTTACTTTCAAAGCGGACAAGTCGGGCCGACTGGAGCGGTTTTCGCCCAACAGCAAGGGCAGTCTCGTCTATGATTTGAGGATTACGTGGAACTCGGAAGGCAACGGTGCCTGGTGGACATTTAACGACGGGACTCAGACCGGCTACGGCTCCTGGAACTGAGCGCGGTGCTGAGAAGCCGGCAGAGCTTTAACTGCTCTGCCGGCTTTCTTTATCAGTCTGTTCTAGATCGCGCATCAGTTTATAAGTGATGCGATCCACCAAAGCCTGCCAGCTTGCTTCAATAATGTTTTCGGAAACACCTACCGTGCCCCATATCATGTTGCCATCTTCCGACTGAATGGTAACCCGCACTTTGGCGGCAGTGCCCTCGCGGCTGTCGAGAACGCGGACTTTATAGTCGATCAGCCTCATCTCCTTCAGCGTAGGATAAAATGGCTCCAATGCCTTACGTAACGCTTTGTCCAAGGCGTCGACCGGGCCGTGTCCTTCGGCAACGACGTGCTGCATTTGTCCGTCGATGCGTACCATCAAAATGGCCTCGGAATGGAGGTGTCCCTCCTCGTACTTGAATACCACCACCCGGGCCGATTTGAGCTCGAAAAAGTTGCGAAAACTGCCCGTTGTTTTGTGGATGAGCACTTCGAACGATCCGTCCGCATCCTCGAATTGATAACCAAGATGTTCCAACTCTTTGAGCCGTTGAACAATCTCGCGAACGCCTTCTTTGTCCGAGGACAAGTCATAGCCCAACTCTCTGGCCTTTTGCAAGATATTGCTCTGCCCGGCCTGGTCGCTTACCAAGATGCGTTGATGGTTGCCGACAAGCTTTGGATCAATATGCTCATAAGTCCTGCGGTTCCTTTGCAGGGCGCTGACGTGAATCCCGCCCTTGTGAGCAAAAGCGCTGTTGCCGACGTAAGGAGACTCTTCCCGATGCGGAAGATTTGACATTTCACTCACATAGCGGGATAAGGTCGTCAGTTCCGCCAGCTTGACGCGCGGCTTTACTTCGACGCCGTCCAGTTTGAACGCCACCCCCGGAATGATGGAGCAAAGGTTCGCGTTGCCGCACCGCTCGCCGTAGCCGTTTATGGTGCCTTGAACATGGAGAACACCCCGCTTGACCGCCGCCAGGCTGTTGGCCACAGCGCAGTCAGAATCATTGTGCGCGTGAATACCGAAAGGGGTATTGGGAAAAGCCCTTAAAGTCTGCTCGAGAATTTCGATGAGCCGATCGGTAATCATGCCGCCGTTGGTGTCGCACAAGACCAGACAATCGGCGCCTCCCCGTAGAGCCGCCTCGAGGGTTTTAAGGGCATACTCGGGGTTAGCCGAAAATCCGTCGAAATAGTGTTCTGCGTCGTAAATGACCTCTTTTCCCTTGTCCTTTAAAAAAGCCACCGACTCATAAATCAACTCGAGATTCGTTTCCAAAGTTGTACGCAAACCGTCGATAACGTGCAGATCCCAACTTTTGCCGAAAATGGTGACGACGGGAGTTTCGGCCTGAACGAGCAGTTGCAGGTTTTCGTCCTTGTCCACACTCGATTGCACGCGCCGGGTACTGCCGAAAGCGGCAATTTTGGCGTTTTGCCATTCGATGGTACGGGCGCGCTGGAAAAACTCGATGTCCTTTGGATTGGAACCCGGCCATCCTCCCTCGATATAATCGACGCCGAATTCGTCCAGGCGTTTGGCAATCTGAACCTTGTCGGCGACGGAATAAGAAACGCCTTCGTGCTGATTGCCGTCCCGCAGCGTCGTATCGTAAATGATCAAAGTTGCCGCCATATTCCACTCCTTACCCTTTTGCCGCGTGCTCCACTTCGCGGACGATGAAATCTCCCATTTCCGCCGTCGAAAGAACCGTTTCTCCCGCTCGGGCGATGTCGGCGGTTCTTGCCCCTTTGAGCAGGGCATTGCCGATTGCCGTTTCGATCCACTCGCCTTCCTTTTTCCTGCCCAAAGAGTGAATGAGCATCATGGCGACGGAGGCAATGGTGGCAATCGGATTGGCTTTGTTTTGCCCGGCGATGTCCGGCGCCGAGCCGTGCACCGGCTCATACATCCCCGGTCCGTCGCCAAGACTGGCAGAAGGCAGCATGCCGAGAGAACCGGTAATCATGGCCGCCTCGTCGCTTAAAATATCGCCGAACAGATTGCCGGTGACGATCACATCAAACTGGCGCGGATTGCGGATCAGCTGCATGGCCGCATTGTCGACATACATGTGAGTGAGAGTGACTTCCGGATACTCCGCGGCAACCTCGATGACGATGCGCCGCCAAAATTGCGAGACTTCGAGCACGTTGGCCTTGTCGACGGAGCATACTTGGCGCCGACGGTTTTTTGCCGCCTCAAATGCAACGCGCGCGATCCGCTCGACCTCTTTGCGGGTATAGATCATTGTATTGAAGCCGCGGTCCTGCTCCAAGCCGCGCGGCTCCCCGAAATAGACTCCGCCGGTCAGCTCACGTACGATCAGCAGATCGACATCTTGAACCACCTCTTCCTTCAATGTAGAAGATGCCGCGAGGGCGGGGTAGATTTTGGCGGGTCGAAGATTGGCATAAAGCCCTAAGCCGGCGCGCAATCCGAGCAACCCCTTCTCCGGCCGCATATGGGAAGGAAGCTGATCGTATTGGGGCGCACCGATGGCGCCGAGTAAAACTGCGTCGCTTGCGCGGCAGGCGGCCAAGGTCTCCTCGGGTAGCGGCGTTCCGTATTTGTCGATCGCCGCACCGCCCACATCACGATAGTCGAGCTCCACCTTAAAACCGGCCAGTTCGGCGACAATCCTGAGCACTTTTACAGCTTCGGCCACCACTTCCGGGCCGATCCCGTCTCCCGGAAGCACAGTAATTCGATAATTGCTTTTTTGCATGAGTGTTTTTTACCCTTTGCTTTTCGATTCTGATGCGCTGTAGAGCTTGTTATGCGCATGGATGTAGGCACGAATGCCCGCCTCGATGACGTCCGTGCCGGTACCGCGACCGACGAATTTGCGGCCGTTCTCGGTGATGGTAACGTGAACTTCACCCATGGCATTTCTGCCGCCGGTAAGCGCCTGCAGCGAAAATTCAAGCAGCTTGACCGGCCGTCCTATGATTTTGTCGATGGCCGCAAAGGCCGCGTCTATGGGACCGTCGCCGACGGCGGCATCCTGAACAACCTGGTCACCAATGCGCAGCCCAATGGTGGCCGTCGGCACAGTATGGTTGCCGCTGAGGATATGGAAATACTCCAACCGATAAACTTCCTCGATCGTCTGGGCCTCTTCGCTGACCAGTGCCTCGAGATCCGCATCGAACACTTCTTTCTTCTTATCGGCAATTTCCAAGAAGCGTTTGTAGATGCGGTCGATTTTCTCCTGGCTCAGCGAATAACCCAGGTCTTCCAGCCGCTTTTTTAGACCGTGCCGCCCGGAATGGCGACCCAAAACGATTTTCGTCTCTCCCCAACCGACTTCTGCAGGATTCATGATCTCGTATGTTGCCGCATCTTTGATCATGGCATCCTGATGGATACCCGATTCGTGCGCAAAGGCGTTGGCGCCGACAACCGCCTTATTGGGTTGAACAGGAATGCCGGTAAGATTGCTTACCAGCCTGCTGGTTTTGACGATCTCTTCGTAACGAATGCCCGTCGTCTTTTGATAAAAATCATAGCGGGTCTTTAGCGCCATCACCACCTCTTCCAGCGAAGCGTTTCCGGCACGCTCGCCGATGCCGTTGATGGTGACTTCAACCTGCTGCGCGCCGTTGCGCACCGCCGCCAGCGTATTTGCCGTCGCCAACCCCAAATCGTTGTGACAATGAACGCTCAGCACCGCCTTGTGAATGTTCGGCACGTTTTGAAAGATCTCGCGAATCAGCTGTCCAAACTCCTCGGGGTTGCTGTAACCGACGGTATCCGGAATGTTGATGGTCGTAGCACCGGCGTCGATGGCCGCTTGGATGATGCGAAATAGAAAGGGCTTTCCGGTTCGCGAAGAATCCTCCGGCGAAAACTCGATGTCGGAAAAGTACTTTTTGGCCCGCGTTATGCCCTGAATGGCCATTTCCAAAACTTCTTCCTCGCTCTTGCGGAATTTTTTATCGAGGTGTATTTTGGACGTGGCGATAAAGGTATGGATGCGGGGTTTGGCCGCTTTTTCGAGGGCGGCGGCTGCTTTGTCGATGTCCAAGTCGACGCAGCGCGCCAAGCCGCAGATAACAGGCTCCCGAACTTGTTCGGCAATCACCTTTACGGCTTCAAACTGGGCATCCGAAGAAACAGGAAAGCCCGCTTCGATGACGTCGACGTTCAGCTTGGCCAACTGATGGGCAATAGCCAGCTTTTGTTCCACGCTCAAAGCTGCACCCGGGCACTGCTCTCCGTCGCGCAGCGTCGTGTCAAATACAATAATGCGTTGGTCGCTCATAACGACACCTTTATTTTTTGAGCCAGCTCATCATTTTGCGAAGTTCCGCGCCTACTTTTTCGATCGGATCTTCTTTCAAAAGCTGACGATAGCGGTTGAACTTGGGTCCGTTGGCACGATTTTCCAAAATCCATTCCGTGGCAAACGTTCCGTCTTGGATGTCCTGCAAAAGCTTTTTCATTGCTTTTTTGCTCTCCTCACCGATGACCATTGGGCCTTTGACCAGACCGCCGTATTCGGCCGTGTCGCTGACCGAGTAGTACATCCAGCCGAGGCCGCCTTCGTAAATCAAATCGACGATGAGCTTGACCTCGTGCAGGCATTCAAAGTAGGCCATTTCGGGCTGATAACCGGCATCGACCAAAGTCTTGAAACCGGCGCGAATGAGTTCCGTCAATCCGCCGCACAAAACCGCCTGCTCGCCAAAGAGGTCGGTCTCGGTCTCTTCCTTAAAGGTGGTTTCGATAACGCCTGCGCGCGTGCCGCCGATGCCTTTGGCATAAGCCAACGACAACTCTTTAGCCTTGCCGGTGGCGTTTTGGTAAACGGCAATCAAACAGGGGACGCCGTTGCCGGCTTCGTACTGCCGACGCACCAGATGCCCCGGTCCCTTTGGAGCAATCATAATGACGTCGATGGTCTGCGGCGGCACGATTTGATTGTAGTGAATATTAAAGCCGTGCGCAAAAGCCAGAGCCTTCCCAGGCGTCAGATGCGGCAGCAGATCGTTTTGATACACCATCGGCTGAATCTGATCAGGCACCAGCATCATGATAACATCGGCGCTCTTGGCCGCTTCGCTGTTCAATTTGACGGTCAGTCCGGCATCCTCGGCTTTTTTACGGTCGGGATTTCCTTCATTCAAACCCACCACCACGTTGATGCCGCTGTCCTTTAAATTTAGGGCGTGTGCATGCCCCTGGCTGCCGTAACCGATGATCGCAACCGTCTTTCCTTTCAGCAGACCCAGGTCTGCGTCCTGATCATAGTAAAGCTTCATGGTAAAAATCTCCTCAAGTTTGTGAAGTGCAGTCCAACAGCTTATTAACCAATTTTTTTGGATTCCCGCAACATGGCGATGGGCCCGGTTCGGGCCGCTTCTTTGATTCCGAACGGCCGCATGGTTTCTAAAAATGCTTCCACTTTGGCCTCTGAGCCGACCATTTCCATGGTCATGCTTTTCGGGCTGATGTCAACCACTTTGGCGCCGAAAATTTCATTGATCTGCTGTACCTCTCCGCGCTTGTTTGGAGGACAGTTGACGCGCACCAGAGCGAGTTCTCTTTCGACATAATAGTTTTTCGTCACGTCGACGACGCGAATGACGTCGATCAGTTTGTTGAGCTGCTTGTTGACCTGTTCGATGATTGCGTCATCGCCGCGCACAACAAGGGTCATGCGCGAGATCTCTTTCGATTCGGTGTCCGCTACGGACAGGCTTTCAATGTTGAATCCGCGGGCGCTGAACAGTCCGGCGATTCGTGCCAGTACGCCGGCATTGTTCTCCACTTCGACGTTGATAATGTGTCGCATTAGGCCATCCCTCTGATCATTTCGTTAAGCGGCGCCCCTGCCGGCACCATTGGATAGACGTTTTCTTCTTTATCGATCTTGAATTCAACAAACACCGGCCCCGGCGTGCTGAATGCTTTTTCCAACGTCGGCCTGACGTCTTCCGGCTTTTCAGCGTAAAACCCGTGCGCGCTGTAAGCCTCGGCCAACTTGACGAAATCGGGCACATAAAAGTCGGGGCAGGGAGCGTTTTCCAAACCTGTGCAGACCTTGGGGCAAAATTTGCTCTTGCGCAGACAAGTATTGGAAAAGCGCCGGTTGTAAAACATACCCTGCCACTGCCGAACCATGCCGAGCGACTGATTGTTGAAAATGATCACTTTAACGGGAATATTATAAAGAACAGCGGTAGCCAGTTCCTGAATATTCATCTGAATGCTTCCGTCTCCTGCCATATCGATAACCAGCTTATCCGGCCGTGCGATCTGAGCGCCGATCGCCGCCGGGAAACCGTATCCCATAGTTCCCAATCCGCCGGAACTGAGGAAGGTTCTCGGCTCGACGAAATCATAGAACTGCGCCGTCCACATCTGATGCTGCCCCACCTCGGTGGCGATGATTGCTTCGTGTTTGACCATTTCGGCAACGGTCTGCACCACCATTTGCGGCTGAATTTTGCCGTTTTCGCGATAATAAAGCGGGTAATTCTTTTTCCACTCTTTGATCTGCTCCATCCATTCGCGATGCTTTTTAGGTTCGACGATTCGTAAAAGCTCAGCGAGCACCGCCTTCACGTCGCCGACCACGGGAAGCTTGACCTGCACGTTCTTTCGAATGGTCGTCGGATCGATGTCGATGTGAACGATTTCCGCTTTGGGCGCAAATTTTTCCACTTTGCCCGTCACGCGGTCATCGAATCGTGCGCCGACGGCAATCAACAGATCACACTCCTGCACCGCATAATTCGCATAGACGGTGCCGTGCATACCAAGCATCTTGAGTGACCGCTCGTCGGTTTCGGGAAAAATGCCGAGCCCCATCAGCGTCGTGGTGACCGGGATATCACACTTTTCGGCCAGTTCGCGAATTTCTTCGGCGGCCCCGCTGCTGACGGCTCCGCCGCCCACGTAAAGTACCGGCCGAGACGCTCTTTTGATTTCCTCTGCCACTTTTTTGATCTGTTGCGGATGACCTTGAACCGTCGGCTTGTAACTGCGAATTTCGATGCTTTCGGGATAAGGGACGGTGGTTCGCGCCTGCTGGACATTTTTCGGCACATCGACCAGGACCGGTCCGGGGCGGCCGCTGGTGGCAATGTAAAAAGCAGCCTTGAGAATACGCGGCAGCTCGTCAACCGACTGGACGAGGAAATTGTGTTTGGTTATCGACCGGGTTATGCCGACAATGTCGGCTTCCTGAAAGGCGTCGTTACCGATCAAATGAGTCGGCACTTGGCCGGTAATGGCGATGACAGGGATCGAATCCATATAGGCAGTCGCCAGGCCGGTGACAATATTGGTGGCGCCGGGGCCGGAAGTCGTGATGACCACGCCGGGTTTACCGGAGGCCCGCGCATAGCCGTCGGCTGCATGGCAGGCGGCCTGCTCGTGCCGCGTTAGGAAAAAGGGCACGTCCGCCGAATAAAGCTTGTCGAAAACGTCGATAATTGATCCCCCAGGATAGCCGAAAACAGCACCGACCTTTTCCTGTTGGAGAGCGTGAATGATCATCTCTGCGCCGGTCATTGCGTTCTTCATAGAACTCCCTTTAATGAAGTTAAACCCAAGACCGCCTATATTACACTCTTGCCTAATGGTGCGAGAGGATTGCCGAAAAGAATTTAAAAGGGGACTGTATGAGTTGGGCTTGCCTCTTGCACCACGCTTTGCTTAGCGGAGCAAGAGGGTAATAATGACGAGGCCTAATAGGAGTAAATGGACATCGACAAGATTCTCTATGAACCGGAAAATCTCACTATTTTTCCGGCTGCCGCCTTCGAAAAAGACCGGTTTTACTCTTGCGTCTATCAACTTTTGAATCCTGTTCGTATCCGAGACAAAGTAAATGAAAAAGAGAAAAATGTCAAGCGAAAATTCACTCAACACAAGATTCTCTCACGATTAAGCGTTTGATAAAGAGCACTTTTTTGGTTACATTTCAGGAACTTGAGGAGTCGGCATGTCTTTTTTTGAACGCTTACAAAAAGGATTGATCCTATTCGACGGGGCCATGGGCACCCAAATCCATGCGCTGCAAATTACAGAAGAAGAGTGGGCTGCGCATCACGGTTGCCCGGAGATTCTCAATCTTACCGCTCCGCAAAAGATCCAACGAATTCACGAGGCATACCTGGCTGCCGGCGCCGATGTGATCGAAACCAACACCTTCGGCGCAAATCGCATAGTTTTGACAGAATTCGACCTGCAGGATCGGGTCGAGGAGATAAACCGCGCCGCCGCCGAAATCGCCAGACAAGCCGCTGATCGCTTTTCCGACTCTAAACCGCGCTTCGTCGCGGGCTCGATCGGCCCAGGAACAAAGCTTCCCAGCCTCGGCCAAGTCGATTTCGACACTCTGTACGAGTCCTATGCAGCGCAGGCGCGCGGCTTGATTCAGGGCGGGGTCGACCTGTTCGTCATTGAAACCTGTCAGGATTTGCTGCAGATCAAGGCAGCGTTGACGGCGGTGCAGGACGAAATGCAGCGCGCGGGAGTCCATTTGCCGCGCGCCGTGACCATCACCGTGGAAACGACCGGCACCATGCTCGTCGGCAGCGACGTCAGCGCGGCTCTTGCCGCCCTGGCGCCGTATGAACTCGAGATTTTCGGCATGAACTGCGCCACCGGCCCCGAAGCCATGCGCCCGTTTGTCAAGCAAATCTGCGAAGCATTCCCCGGCGTCGTGATGGTACAGCCGAACGCCGGCATGCCGCAAATGGTCGACGGGCATTTGGTCTATACTCTGTCGATCGAAGAGTATGTAACGGTCCTTTCCAGCTTTATTCAAGAGTACGGCGTGAAAATTGTCGGCGGATGCTGCGGGACGACGCCGGATTTTATTCGTGCCATGGCCGAACGTTTACCGTACCTTGCGGCGGCGGAACGGCAGCCGATTTTTAGACCCGCTTTGGCATCCTTATTTACGGCCCAGGAAATACGCCAGGATCCGCCGCCCTTTTTTGTCGGCGAGCGTTCCAACACCAACGGCTCTAAGCAGTTCAGGGAACGCCTTTTGGCGGAGGATTGGGACGCCATCGTCGAAATTTCGCGCGAACAGGAACGCACCGGCGCACACGGCCTCGACCTCTGCGTCGCTTATACAGGGCGCGATGAAGTCGCCGATATGACCCGAGCCGTCAGCCGCATTGTGACGCAGGTGAATCTGCCGATTTTCATCGACTCGACTGATGTCAAGGTCATCGAGGCGGCCCTCAAGCTGATCGGCGGCCGACCGGTCATTAATTCCATCAATCTGGAGGACGACGAAGAGCGGGCGCACCGCATCTGCCGTCTGGCCAAGCGCTACGGCGCGGCTCTCGTTTCCCTTACCATCGACGAGAGCGGCATGGCGAAAACCGTCGAGCAAAAAATCGCCGTCGCAAAGCGGCTTTACGACATTGCCGTGCGACAAAACGGCCTTCGACCCTACGATTTGATTTTCGATCCTCTCACCTTTACCCTCGGCAGCGGCGATGAAACCCTGCGCGACGCCGCGATCCAAACGCTCGAAGGCATTCGCCGTATCAAGCAGGAACTGCCCGGGGTTTTTACCTTGCTCGGCGTTTCCAATATCTCTTTCGGGCTCAATCCGGAATCGCGCGAGGTGCTCAATTCCGTCTTTCTTGCCGAAGCGGTCAAGGCAGGATTGGATGCCGCCATCGTCAACGTCAAAAAGATCATTCCCTTGTACCAAATCGATGCGGAAGATATCCGGATCTGCCTTGATTTGATCTACAACCGGGGCGAAACTCCTCTGCTCGACTTTATTCGCCATTTCGAAAAAAGGAACGGCCGAGGCGAAGAAGCTGCGGCCGAGGAACCGCTCTCTTTGGAGGAAAAAGTCAAACAGCACATCATTCAAGGCAACCGCTCCGGATTGGAAGAGCTGCTAAAAGCGGCGCTTGCAGAGCATCGCGCCGTCGATATTATCAACCGGTGGCTGATTCCGGCCATGAAAACCGTCGGCGACCTGTTCGGCGCCGGAAAAATGCAGCTCCCGTTTGTTCTGCAATCCGCCGAAGCGATGAAGCACGCGGTGGGCATCCTCGAGCCGTTTATGGAAAAGAGCGACGTGCAGACACGCACCAGCCTGGTCTTGGCTACCGTGCGCGGCGACGTACACGACATCGGCAAGAATCTGGTGGACATTATTCTGAGCAACAACGGCTTTAAGGTATATAATCTCGGAATCAAGTGCGAAATAGACACCATGCTGCAAAAGGCGGATGAAGTCGGCGCCGACGCCATCGGCATGAGCGGCCTGCTGGTCAAGTCGACGGTTGTCATGAAGGAAAATCTGGAAGTTATGCGGCAGCGCGGCTATAAAATCCCGGTTTTACTCGGGGGCGCCGCATTGACCCGCAGTTACGTCGATCAGGTCTGTTCGCCCATCCTCGATGCGCCGGTCGTTTATTGCGAAGACGCCTTTGAAGGCCTTAAAGTGATGAATCTGCTGAAGGAAGGCAAGCTTTCGTCTTTGTTCGGAGGCGGAAACAAAAAAGAGAAAAGATCCGAAAGTAAGCCCTTGATGCAGGAAGCGGAGCCCCTTCGCTTCGATCACGACATCCCCGTACCACCGTTTTGGGGCAGCCGCGTCATTGAGGATATTGATTTAAAGACCGTATTTTCATTCCTAACCGAGCCCGTTCTCTTCCGCGGGCGTTGGGGTTACCGACGAGGCACCTTAAGCCGTGAAGAGTATGATCGATTGATCGAAGAACAGGTCCGGCCCCAATTCGAACTGCTGAAGGAAAAATGCATCGCAGAAAAACTGCTGGAGCCCAAGGTGGTATACGGCTATTTCCCCTGCAATCGCCAGGGCGACGACGTAATCATCTTTGATCCGAAAACCGACACCGAAGTTCTGCGCTTCCACTTTCCAAGGCAGAAAAAGCCGCCGTATCGCTCCATCGCCGACTTTTTTCTTCCGCTAGAAAGCGGGCGCCACGACATCATGCCGATGCAGATTGCGACCGTCGGCAGCCGCGCCTCGGAATATGCTCAACGCCTTTATGAAAACAATGCCTATAAGGATTACCTGCTCTTTCACGGTCTTTCGGTGGAAAGTGCGGAAGCTCTGGCCGAATACTGGCACAAACAAATACGCCTGGAACTGAACATTGCTGCGGAAGACGGGACGACCATGGAAGAGCTGGTGGTGCAAAAGTATCGCGGTTCACGGTACAGCTTCGGTTACCCCGCTTGTCCGGATCTTTACGGCAACCGCCAAATTGCACAGCTTCTGTCTCCGGAACGCATCGGCGTTCAGCTGACCGAGGAAGACCAGATGATACCGGAACAAACAACCAGCGCTTTCATTGTGCATCATCCGCAGGCAAAATATTTTTCTTTGGAATAAAAGCGAGAAAAAGGAAAGCGTCGTGGAAAAATTTATCTGCACCAACTGCGGCTATGTCTATGACCCGGCGCAAGGCGACCCGGAAAACGGAATCCCGCCGGGAACGGCATTCGAAGATCTGCCGGAGGATTGGATTTGCCCGGTTTGCTATGTCGGCAAGGATCAGTTCGACCCGCTATAAAGCGCGAAAAGCCTGCAGCGCCTCGAAAAATTCACCCACTTTTTCTCTGTCTGTAATTCCGTCTCGTCGGGCTGCTGAATAGGCATGCACGGAT
The DNA here is from genome assembly GCA_034506455.1 of Candidatus Zhuqueibacterota bacterium. Lineage (GTDB taxonomy): Bacteria > Zhuqueibacterota > Zhuqueibacteria > Residuimicrobiales > Krinioviventaceae > Fontimicrobium_A. The sequence continues at coordinate 39,340 of JAPDPN010000002.1, forward strand.
ACGATGCGCCCGCGATAAGGCAATGACCTCAATGCTGCCGCGGTAAGCTTCGGCGTTAGACCGCCTGCCAAAATAACTTCGACTCCGTCCGCCCTTTCCAGCAATTCACGCCAATTGTTGCATCTCTCCGTCCATTTCGCAGAGGCTCCCCATGGTTCAGCAGCCGTCAATACCCGCTTTACTCCCAAAGCCGACAGAACCTGCAATTCCTGCAGCGGATGATGGAGGGTATCGAATGCGCGGTGAAAGGTGACGGCGAGGCCGCAAGAGTGCGCGGCGCTGATCAATTGTCTCAGGGTGGAAAGATCAATCCGCCCCTCTTTCACGGCGCCAAAAACAACGCCGTCAGCACCGGCTTCGGCTGCCGCCTCGATTTGCCGGATCATTTGTGCAGTTTCCAAGCAGGTATAGAAAAAATCCCCCGCTCTCGGCCGAATCATGACCATAAGCGCTGCCCGATCTTTGCAGACTGCGGCTGCAGATCTGACTGCCTTTAAGGAGGGTGTCAGGCCGTCGAGGTCCATTCTGCTGCACAGCTCGATGCGGTCGGCGCCGCCTTGGCAGGCTGCTTCAACGGATTGAAGAAGACGCTCGTCTTCATTGATGCAGATTTCAAGAAACGGCGGAGTCGTCTGCATAGGGAATGATTTCGTTACTTTTGGCCGTCATTTCCTCGACCGTCAGTTTCCACACCCTCGTTTTAGCGGCTGTCTCTGCGCTGATTTGCAAACCGGTTTTGGCCGAATAATGCCGCATGATTTCATTGAGCGCAGTCGTCTTTTCCGAGGGATCGATGATTTCGCTCATAATGCCGAAGCCGATGACGCTCTCGTAGATCATTGTCCAATCGCAGGCTTTTTCGCCTTCTTTCACCGAAATGGAACCCTCCAGTTCAAAGCAAACGCGCGAATTGCGGCTCCAAAAATCGATCTTTGTACCGGAAAGGCCGGTGTGAAAATAAAAAGCCTCTCCATCATAGCCGAAAGAAAGAGGCACCAGATAAGGGCGATTTTCGACAGCCGACGCCACTCGGCACACCAGGGCCTCGGCAATAATTCGTTCGATGTACGGACGATCGGTTTGCAGCGTTTCGGTTCTCTTCACCCCTGACATTCTCCGGTAGTTGATCCATTTACGGTTCGGGACATTGAGCGGCTATGGCTTCGCTCACTTTGCCGCGAAAGTTCTTTTCAAAATGAGCCTTGAATTTTCCCGCCAGACTCTTGGCATGGTCTGAAAAAGAGTGTCGATCTTTCCATGTATTGATGGGAACGAGAACCTCAGAGGGCACTTGGGGGCAGCTTTTCGGAACCAGCACTTTGAAAATCGGGTCGGGTTCACACTCAACATCCTTCAGTGTTCCTTCCACGGCAGCGCGCACCATGGCGCGCGTCAAGGTGATATCCATCCGTCTGCCGATACCGTAAGGGCCTCCGCTCCAACCGGTGTTCACCAGATAGACAGGAACGTCATGTTTCTGCAGTTTTTCACCCAACAGATCGGCATAATCGGAAGGATTTCTCGGCATAAACGGAGCGCCGAAAAATCTGGAAAAAGTGGCTTCCGGTTCCGTAATGCCGGTTTCCGTGCCGGCCAATTTAGAGGTATACCCCATCATGAACCAAAACATCGCCTGCTCTTTGGTCAATTTGGAGATGGGCGGCAATACTCCATAAGCATCGGCGGCGAGAAAGATGATTGCGCTCGGATGGCCCGAACAAGCCGACGGTTTGACGTTGGAATTGAAGGAAAGCGGATAAGATGCCCGCGAATTTTCAGTAAAGCGATCATCGTCCAGATCGAACGAGCCGTCGGGATAGACCATGAGATTCTCGACGATGGCGCCGTGCTCCAAATAATGCGCCGGGTGGAACGTTGCTCGATAGATATCCGGTTCTTTTTGCGGATTGAGGTTGATCAATTTGGCATAGCAGCCGTATTCGAAATTGGCTATGCCGTTGTCGCTCCAGCCGTGTTCATCGTCGCCCAGTAAAGCCCGTTCCGGATCGGCGGAAAGCGTGGTTTTGCCGGTACCGCTAAGACCCAAAAGGAGGGCGCTGCGTCCGTCTCGGCCCTCATTGGCGGAGCAGTGCAGCGGAAGAATACCCTCGGCGGGGAGATAATAGTTCATGACGGTAAACACCAGTTTCTTCATGGAGCCCATATAAGCCGAGCCGATGACGATGCCGATGCGCAGGTCAAAGTCCATAACCACAACAAGTCGGCTGGTCGAGCCGTCCGGTAGACGCCGCAGCCTGCCCTGATATTTGGCTTCATCAAGGAAATCGTTCGGCAGACTTAACAGGGTAAACCTCCGATCGGCAAAGATGCTGCGGCTGATGTCCGACGGTACCGGCCGGAACATATTGTCGATAAACAAGGCGCTGAGCGGATTGTCTGTGATTGTCAGGATGGGCATGGCATAAGAGGCGTCTGCGCCGACGACGCGTGTAAGAGCGTATCGCTGAGGTTTTCGTTCCAACATATCCAAACCGTCGCGCAGAATCATCTCAAAAGTATCGGGGGCCATCGGAATGCAGTTCGGAGAGCTCCAGTCGATGAAAACCTCACTGGGCGGGCGTTTGACAATATAAGTATCTTTGGGGCTGCGGCCTGTGGAATGGCGCGGCGTCCAGGTTGCCAAGGTTCCGGTCTGCAGCACGATACATCTTCGTTGGTCGACCGAGTGCTGGATCATCTCTTTTCTTGAGGGATTCATCAGCGTCGCAGGTAAACGCAGCAGCTGTAGAAACATGTCTTCCGCTTGCATGTTAACCGCTCCCTAATGGATGTGCAAAGAAAGCCGAGATTCCGGAAAGATAAGCTGTAAAAATTCCTTATCCTCATTCGCCGGCGTCCTTTAATTCGAATACGCGCCCCTTTTTATTTGAGAATCGAGACGGTTTGATCGGTGCGAATCGGCAAGGGGATATTTCCCCAAGGCGTGCCTAATTCGACGTTTCCGTCGATCGAGCAGGATATTTCATCACCCTGCAGAAGCGAGCGCAGCGAACGCAAACCGCTGCCCGCGCCGGCAAAATTAATCGATAGCGGCAGCTGGAATTCCGCAGTCTGTTTTGCCGGTGCAGAAACAAGCTTTTCCACCGCCCCCTTTGCGACCGCATTGCCGGCTAAAGCGATGTCATAGGTCATTCGTCCGATTTGAAAAGGAAATGCGTTCGGATTTTTAAGCAAAAATCCGATCTTAAGATCCACACCGGTAAATGACAATCGATCGACGCTGAGGCCGCTCAAGCGAATCTCGGGAACACGGATGTTCGGCAAACGCCCGCTGTAGTGAAAGGGGATGGAAAATCCTGAGAGCAGACCTGCCGGTCGGAATTCTCCCCGCAGGGAAAAAGCGAGGGAATCCAAAGAGGCAGTCTCTGAAACCAGCTTGTAAAGCTGTTTGAAATTCAGCGTGACCGGAATCGTCAATTTTCCTGTGGAACGCGGGTCGATATCGAGGCGATGGTTTTCATCTCCCTGCAGAATTTCGCGATCTTGAACTGCAAAACTGAACCGATAACCTTCCAGCGCGGCGCCGAAGGCATTGGGGTTCTGTACCAGCAGAGAGAAATCCAATTTGACATCCTCGAAAGAGACATCACGAAGCGAGACCGTTTCCACTTTTACTGTCGGAGGAACCACCAGCTGCTTCATCTGCGCACAACCGACAATCAGGCTGAGGAATCCTGCGAAAAAAACGATTTTCTTTTTCATGGTTTTACCTAGCATTTGGTCTTGCAAATCGAAACGATATTAACTAAAATGAATGGGTCAATTTTGGAGCCGTGCTTATGAGCGATAAAATCAAGTTGGGAATCAGCACCTGTTTGTTGGGTGAAAGGGTTCGCTACGACGGCGGTCATAAACGGGATCGATATCTTGTCGAGGTGGTCGGTCCTTTTGTGCAGTGGGTGCCGGTTTGCCCGGAGGTCGAATGCGGCCTTCCGATACCGCGCGAATCGATGCGACTGGTCGGCAGCGTTCAAGAGCCCCGTCTGATGACCCATCGTTCCCATATCGATCACACCGAGCGAATGCTGCAATGGACGCAGAAGCGTCTTGATCTATTGGAAAAAGAGCGCATCTGCGGATTTATTTTTAAATCCAAGTCGCCAAGTTCCGGCATGCGCGACATTAAAGTCTATAACGAAGCGGGCATGCCGATCGGCAAAACAGCGGGATTGTTTGCCGCCGCGCTTATGCGCCGTTTTCCGCACCTGCCGGTTGAAGACGAAGGCCGTCTAAATGACGCTGCAATTCGTGAAAACTTTCTCGAGCGCGTTTTTGTCGTGCACCGCTGGTACAAATTCTTGGATACCAATCCCTCACGCCAAGGGCTGGTAGAGTTCCACACGGATCACAAACTGCTCATTATGGCGCACAGTGAAAAGCATCTGCGCGAACTGGGCAAATTGGCGGCATCGCCGCAAAATTTGTCGCAAGATGAGCTCTTTCGAGTCTATTTCGAAAAACTCATGCAGGCGCTTAAGCTGCACGCCACCGTCAAGAAAAACGTCAACGTGCTGCAGCACATTCTCGGTTATTTTAAAAAGCAACTCGACAGCGAAGAAAAGCAGCAGGTGTTAAAGGTAATCGAGGACTATCACCGCGGCCTCATTCCGCTGATCGTACCGATCACCCTGCTGACTTTTTTGGTGCGCAAATATAAGGAACCTTACCTTGCGCGTCAACACTATCTTTCCCCCAATCCGGCCGAGCTGATGCTGCGCAATCATGTCTGAAACACTTTAAGACAAAATAGATCAGCATAACTATGAAATTCATTATTAACGGCGAAGAGATTTCGGAAAAGGTTTTTGCTGCAGAACTGAAAAACCAGCGCTGTATCCATCCAAACGCTTCTCCCGAGCAACTCTCCGCATTAACAAAAGAGACGATCATCGACTGGACCATCATTCGGCAGGAAGCACAAAAGAGCGGGATAACCGTGCCGCCCGCCCTGGTGGAAAACGAACTGAACCGTTTGATTGAAGAGGCGGGCGGCGAAAAGCGATTTCTACAACGGCACGGGTTGAAAAAGGAGGAGCTGGCACAGGTTCGAAAGGAGATCGAAATCAATTTGTGCATGCGGCAATTTCTCGCGCGGCTGACGGCGGGTCTGCCTGAACCGACCGAGGAGGAGATTGCCGCTTACTATCGCAGGCATAGCGAGGAATTTACCGACCCTCCCTGGGTGCACGCGGCGCAAATATTGATGCGACCCAATCCGGCGCGGCCTCAGGTTGCCTTTCAGGAAATGGTGGAGCTGCGTAAAAGACTGCTGAAAGGCGAATCTTTTGCCGCTCTGGCGGATGAATACTCTTCCTGCGAGGAACCGGGCGGAGATTTGGGGCGCATAATGCCCGGCAAAATGGTGCCGGAGTTCGATGCGGTAGTTTTTTCGATGGAAGTAGGAGAAATCTCGCCGGTTTTTCTTACTTCGTTCGGCTACCATCTGGTAACGGTCTTGAAGCGCGGCGAAGCGCGGCTCAAATCGTTGGCTGAAGTGCGGAACGAAATCATTGACCGCATTAAAACTGAACGCGGCGATGAGTACATCGCCTCATGGGTGGATCAGAAAAAGAAAAGCGCGCGCATTAGCTTTGAAGCGTAGCCAGTGCGGCGACCAGAGCGGGCCCGACGCTGCTGCCGATCCGGTCGGCGCCGGAACGCAGCATCTCCAAAGCGGCGGCGGTGTCGCGTATTCCGCCGGCCGCCTTCACGCCCATATCCCTGCCGACAATCCGGCGCATCAATGCCACAGCCTCCGTTGTGGCGCCGCTTTTGTTAAACCCCGTGGAGGTCTTGACGAACTTGGCCCCCGCTTCTTTGGCCAGCACGCAGGCGGCAATGATTTCCTCATCCGTCAAAAGACAAGTCTCGAGGATCACCTTGACGATACCGCGTCGACAGATATCGGCAACCTGCTGGATCTCTTCAAAAACGTATACATACTGCTTGTCTTTGAGCTTGCCGATGTTCATGACCATGTCGATCTCTTTGACCCCCATGGATACGAGCTCTTCCGCCTCGATCACCTTGTTTTCCATGGTCGACGCTCCCAGTGGGAACCCCACCACCGAACCGACGGCAACACCGGTGTTGGCCAATTGATCCAAACACACATGCGCCCAAGTTGGATTGACGCAGACCGAGGCAAAACGGTGTTCCTTTGCCTCTTCACAAAGCTTGAGAATTTGCTCCAGGGTTGCTTCCGGCTTGAGCAGTGTGTGATCGATGAGCGCCGCCAAGCCCTCGGCAGTAAGCGATTGGACGTCGACAACCGGCTGCAACGGCGTCGTTTCGAGTCGCTCCGTTGCTTCGCGTATGATTCTTTCGAAATAGAGCTGCGACATAGACCCTCGCTTTTCAGTAACAGCGTTCAGTTTGTCAATTGAACGACGGCAGCTTTATAATGTTCTATCAGTTCAACCGTTTTTTCCTGCGTCGGCGCTTCGGCAATAATGCGGATGATCGGCTCGGTGTTGGAAGCACGAATATGCACCCACGAATCTTGATAAATTACCTTGAGGCCGTCGATGGTGTTGAGATTTTCATTCGCCAGTTGCTCCTTCAGCCGTTCGACGACCGCCTTGGCATCGACGCCGAATCCCAGCTCGATTTTGTCCTTGATCATGACATACTGCGGCGCTTCGGCCTTTAGCTCAGACAACCGCTTGCCGCTTTCGGCTAAATACTGCAGAATCAGGGCGATGCCCATAGGGGCGTCTCGGCCGATGTGCAACTCGGGGTACATCACCCCGCCGTTGCCTTCGCCGGCCATCACGGCGCCGATTTGCTGCGCCTTGACGGCAACATGAATTTCGCCGACCGGCGTGCGATGGACGCGGCCGTAGGGAGCCGCGACGTCGTCTATGGCGCGCGTCGTGGAGGCGTTGACCACCACATCGCCGGGCGTTTTGCTCAGCACAAAGCGCACAGCCAACACCAGAGTGTATTCCTCACCCAATGGGATACCTTTTTCATCGACCAAAGCGAGACGATCGACGTCAGGATCCACAGCCAGGCCGAAATCAGCGCGCGACCGCCGAACCGCCTCCGACAGCTCGGTCAGATTTTCCGGTACCGGCTCCGGGTTGCGCGGAAACAGGCCGTTGGCTTCGCGATTCAACCAAGTCACGCTGCACCCGAACGCCTCAAACAGCTTGGGCAGCACGGCTTCGCCGGCGCCGTTGCAGCAATCGACAACCACTTTGAACTTGCGGTTTCGGATGCGCTCCGCATCGATAATCGGCAGCTCAAGAATCCGAGAGACATGCTCGCCGGCCGCATCGCCGTAAGTGTAGTACCGTCCGATTCGATTCCACGGAACGAAATTAAAATCGCCCTTATAGACGCGGTCGATGACCTTTTGTCCCTGATCCGGTCGAAGAAACAGGCCGTCAGGCGCCAACAGCTTGAGTGCATTCCACTCTTTGGGGTTATGGCTGGCGGTAATGATGATGCCCCCGGCATGCTCGGGTCGTTCGGTGATCAATTCGGCGGTAGGTGTAGCGGCCAGATCGAGATCGACGACATCGCAGCCGACGGCCATCAATCCGGCGATGACGGCATGTTTGAGCATCGGCCCGGTAACCCGCGAATCGCGCGCCAACACGATCTTTCCCGGCCCGAATTCGCTTCCATAAGCCTGCGCAAGCTGCAGTGCAGCCTCGGGCGTTAGGCCGTCACCGACAATGCCGCGAATCCCGGAAACTGAAACCATCAAATTCTTTAGTTGCGTCATTCTATCCCCGATACGGTCCCAAATTTTAGTAAAACAAAATATTGAATTGCACCGATAAACTCAAGAATAAAGATCAAGTCATTTCCCAAAAATTTTTTCTTTTGTATTTGAAAAATGCAATGATTTACTTACGTTAAAAAGGTGGAACCAACTCCTCCGGTTATGAAAAATCAGCTGCAAAAATTTCTTTTCCTTACCATAGCCTCGACAACCCTGTTTTGCGTATGCGAAGCTCCGCACCGCAATCCGTTTGATCCGTTGAATCCCCGTTTTAATTGGGCTTCGCTCAGCGGCCGAATTCGATCCGCCGCCGATCCCATGCAGGCAATCCGCGGGGCAAAAATTTTTCTGCCGGCGCAAAACCGTATGACCGTCAGCGATTCATCCGGCCAATTTAGTTTTGCGCACCTGCTGCCGCAGAACGGCATGTTATTCATTTCCAAAGAAAACTTTTGCGAAGATTCGGTTTCCCTCGATTGGAGCAAAGGACTTGCGCAGGAAATTGACATTTTTTTGCAGCCGCTGCCCACGATCAGCGGCAAAGTGTTGACGCTCAAGTCGCCGCCGCGCCCGATTTCAGGCGTCAAGGTCACTTGGCAACCGGCAAACATCTATACCTTTACCGATGACGTCGGCCGCTACCGCTTTAATAGGTCGACAGCCGGAGTCGGCGATCTGATTTTTGAAAAAAAAGGCTATAAAACGGTATACCAGAAAATCGACTTTAACGGCCGAGAATCCATCACTCAGGATGTTTTTTTGAATGCCTTGCCGATTCTATACGGTTTCAAGATTTACAGTGTGGTCGAAAATTATTACGGTTCCCGCCGTCTTTTTCACCTTGAAGTGGAGGCGAAAGTCATTGATGCAGAAAACGACATTGATTCTGTGTACATTGCCTCGTCTTTCAATTCCTTGCGAGCCGCACTTCCTTATGATTTTTCTGCAAAAATTTTTCGCAAAAGTTTTTCTTTGAGCGAGCTCGGTTTGAATTCGCTGGCGCAGTGCGTGGGACACGATTTTCAGCTTTACGTCGTCGATCACGAGGGAGATAATCATCTGTTGGGCGTCGAACGTCTGGAACGCGTCATTCTCGACGAAATAGAGCTTTCATCTCCCATTAACGGCGAGATAGTGCATCCGCCGTTCCCTTTGCGGTGGATGCCCTTTGCACCCGGATTTTCCTTTTCCTTTTCCGTAGAGATTTACACCAATAACGACTTTATTCCTCAGCTGAAATACAGCAGAAAAGGCATCTCTTCCGATTCGCTGGCGCATAGCGTCAGCGCCGCCTTACCGCCGGGAGAGTATGTATGGATGGTTTGGTGCATCGATGAATTCGGCAACAGCGCCCGCTCCAAACCCGGATCTTTTAGTATAGCAGAAATGCCATGAAACAATACGATTTTCAAACACTAGATCTGCGCCAGGATCAACTCGAAACGCTCTTGCGCATCAGCCGTTTGTTTCACGGCGTCGAACTTCAAGAGCATCTGATTGCCCAGGCGCTGGATTGGGTCATCGAAGTTTTGGGCGCCGAACGCGGCTTGTTCGCCCGCTGTGTCGATGACGACTTTACGATCGTCACCGCCCGCAATATGGACAAAGAAAGCATCGATGATCTCTCCCAGTTTTCGCTTGGAATTCTACGGCAGGTGGCCTCCGGCGGAAAGCCGAAGCTGTATCATGACGTTCAGGCTGATGCGACGGTTTCCCAATTTCAAAGTATTCAAATTCACAGAATTCAATCCATAGTCGGCGTGCCGCTCTTTCATCATGGCAAAGTCTGGGGGGTCATTCTTGCCGACAGCCGCAGCAATCGAACCCGCTTTACCGAGGAAAACCTCAAGTTCCTGGAGCTTTTTTCGCATCTGATTTCGCCGCACCTGGACCGCATCATCGAGCTGGAGGCTCTGCGCGATGAGAACAGGCTGCTGCGGCAACGCATCGAAGCGCAGGAGGAGTTGCCGGAAATGATCGGCGAAAGCCCCGCGATGCGGCGCATTGCCGAGCTCATCCGTCGAGTAGCCAAAACGGATGCGACGGTACTCCTTCTCGGCGAGAGCGGCACCGGCAAAGAGCTGGCCGCTCGGGCTATACATCAACTCAGCAACCGCTTCAATGGGACGTTCATCGCTCAATTTTGCGGATCAATCCCGGAAGCCCTTTTGGAAGGCGAATTGTTCGGCTTTAAAAAGGGCGCTTTTACCGGCGCCGTGAGCGACAAAAAAGGACTTTTCGAGGTCGCTTCCGGCGGCACCTTTTTCCTGGACGAAATCGGCGACCTGCCCTTGAGCACTCAGACCAAGCTCCTGCGCGTGCTGGAAAATCAGGAGATCATTCGTCTCGGCGAAACGCAGGTGCGCAAAATAGACGTGCGCATCATCGCCGCCACCAATCGCGACCTCAAAGAGCTCGTCAAAAACGGCCGCTTTCGCGAAGACCTCTACTATCGGCTGAACGTATTTCCCATCGTTCTGCCGCCGTTGCGCGAACGACGCGAAGACATCCCCTTGCTGGTTCACCGCCATTTAAATAAACTCGGCTGCACGGCAACCCCAACCCCCGAAAGCATGCGGAAATTAATGAACTATTCCTGGCCCGGCAACATTCGTCAGCTTGTTAATGTGCTGCATCGCGCCGTCATTCTCTGCGACGGCGAAAAAATAGGCCCCGAGCATATTCTTCTCGATGAAGCCTCCGAAGACGTCACATTAACGGGAACGCTTAAAGAAATCGAAACTAAACTACTATTGCAGCGCCTAAAAGCCTGCAACAACAATCGCACACAGGCCGCAAAAAGCCTGGGAGTTTCCGTGCGTTGGATTCAACTTAAACTGAAAGAGCTGGAACAAGCCGAACAGGCTCATGATGAGTGAGGTATTGTTCGAAAAATTCGAACTCCTCGAGTGCCTGAAAAAAGACCAGGCGATGGGCGTTTATGCTGCGCATCACCGCTATTTGGGCAAGCGCATTTTACTGAAAACCCTCGACCGCCGCCATGCCGATGCGGCCGCCTTGGAACGGTTTCAGCGCGAAGCACGATCTCTCGCCAAGCTCGAACACCCGAATGTAATTCGGGTTCTCGATTTCGGAAGCCAGGGAGATCAGTTTTATATCTCGTTCGAATATTTCGAAAGCTGCAACCTGCGTCAGTTGATGAGCGGGCGGCCGCTTACCTCTGGAGAAAAACTGCATATCCTGAAACAGCTGGCAGCCGGATTGGCCGCCGCGCATCGCTTCGGCATCATCCACCGCGACCTCAAGCCGGAAAACATTCTCGTCAATGACAATCTGCAAGTCAAAATCGCCGATTTCGGCCTTGCGGTCATCTCAGGCGAACCTACTCTTACCCATCCCTCATCGATCGTAGGCACGCCGGGATACATGTCGCCCGAACAAATTCTCGGCCGACCGCTTACACCGCAAAGCGATCTGTTTTCTCTCGGCATTATCGTCTGCGAGCTGTTTATCGGCGTCAATCCGTTTCTCGGGGAGGACATCGGCACAACGCTCAACCGCATTCTTTCCCTCTCTGTCGATTGCTCACAGGCTCCGCCGGAAATATCGTCGATCCTTTCCAAACTCTTGGCAAAAAACCCGTCCGAACGGCTCGATTCTGCCGAAACGCTTTTGCGGCTTCTCGGCGGCACCGTGGAAGCGCCGAAAAAGCGTCGCCGATTCCCAATCCTGATCCCGATAATCGCTGCCGCGGCGGCCGGGATCGCCGTTCTGCTCTTCAGTTCCCGATCGCCCTCACTGAACGAATCAAAGCCGTTGCCTGCTGCGGCCTTGGATTCGATTCAAGTCGAATCGCTTCAGCCGCCGCAAATTCGACCAGTCGAAGAAGCCGAACCAGAGCGACAAAAATTACAGGAACAAAAGACGGCAGAAAGCGCTCCCGGCAGCCTGATGATTCGCTGCTTACCGTGGGCGGAAGTATGGCTGGACGGCCGTTTGATCGACACCACGCCGTTATCGCAAGCTTTGGTGCTTCCTGCCGGCGAGCATTTGCTCGAATTAAAACACCCGAATTATCCGACTTTAACGCAAACTGTTCGCATCTCCCCGCGAAAAATGCACACCGTTGCCGTAAATCTGGATACGCTTGTCGCCCGACTGCAATGTCAGGTCTATCCATGGGGAGAAGTCTATCTCAATAACCAATTTATCGGCGTCACCCCTTTTAAAGACCTGATCGTCATCCCGGCTGGGGAGCATTGGTTACGTATTGAAAATCCGCAACTTGGGCGCCATGAAGAGCGGCTCGTTGCAGCCCGCGGCGAGACCTTGTACGTCCATTTTGCATTCGATGAGCAAAACCGCAAAAGCGCCCCTTAACCCTAAAAGGTACGCTTGTTGCAAATGAAAAAGCGATGAAAAAGTTCAAAGTGATGTCCAAAGTTCGAATATTGTTGTTTTGCTTTCTGCCCGCGGCAGCCGTGTGGCCGCAAAGCCAATGGACCGTTTTACCGGACAATATGCCCGTGCCGGTGGTCGGCGCCGAGGCAGTAAGCTATGAGAACAAAATTTACCTTTTCGGCGGTTTTTCCGATTCGTTGCGGGCACCGACCGATTTGGTGCAATGTTTCGATCCGAAGGCGCCTGCGGGTCAACGGTGGTCGATTTTCGGCCGCATGCTGGAGGCACGCGGCCAATTTGTTGCCCAACTGTGGAAGGATCATGTACTTCTTGTCGGCGGGCGAAGCGATAAAATCGGCCAGGAAAAGATAGCCGGCGTGGAGCTGTTTTCATTAAAAGACGGCAAATCCAAATTCCTGCAGGCTCCCGAGCAGCTGCTGCGTATCGGCGCTGCCGGCGTGCTTTATAATGACTTGCTGCTGATTCTCGGCGGCTATTACTCGCCGACTGGCCCGGTTGCGCCCCCTTACCTGATGGTCTTTGATTTGAAGGAAAACCGCATCGTACGCATTTTAGACGATTTTCCGGGACAACTGCAGTATGACCAGCGTGCAGTTTTGATGAACGGAAAAGTGGTTTTATTCGGCGGCATCCGATTGGGCGTTTCAAGCCGCATATACGAGCTCGACTTGGCCACTTGGCGCTTTGAGCGTATTCATCCTGATCTGATTCGACCGCTCGCCGGTTTTGCCTCCGTTAAAACACCGAGCGATACCGTCTATCTGATCGGCGGCTATAACGAAAAACTACGGGCATCTCGTTCCGTGCTTGTATTTCATCGAACTCCGAATCGCATTTCTATGTCCGAAGCACAAGCGGAAATAAACATACCGCGCCGCGAAGCGGCTGCCGCCTATCTTGACGGATCTATTTATTTATTCGGAGGCAACAATGGATTCCAAGTAGTTCAGGAGGTGGAGCAGCTCGCTCTTACATCGAGCTCCTCAGTAAAGGAAAGAGTCGAATTCGCCGATCGCTGGACCCTGCTGCACATTTATCCTAATCCGTTCAACAATCGGACGACCATTGTTTTCGAAATAGACAGATCGGCGGAGGTCCGGCTCGACGTTTTTGCTTCAGACGGAAGCCGTATCGATCAGCTTCTCAATAAATTCTTACCCAACGGCAGGCATGAAATCGTTTGGAACGCTGAAAACGTGCCAAGCGGCATTTATTTTGTCCGGCTGACGGCGGACGAGCAAATTTTGACGCGAAAAATCATATGTGTCAAATGAGCGGCGGACGACTGATTCTTTTGCTGTTTCTGACGGCCGTACTGGCGGCGAAGCAGATTTCTCTCGAAGAACTCGAAAAGAATTATCGCGATTTTAATTATAATCGCGTCATCGAATTGGCCGATTCGCTGCTTTCCTCATCAGCGCCGATCGATGCCTTTCAGCGGGTGAAAATCTATGAACTTAAAGCGGCGTCGCATTATTCACTCAATCAGCCGCAGGAAGCGTTTGCCGCTTATGCGGCTATTCTCAAAATCGATATCGACCATCAGCTCGATCCCACTTTTACCTCACCCAAGCTTGTCCGCTTTTTTGAAGAGGTCAAACAGGCTTTTACAGATGCGGTACGACCGGAGACTGCGCAGCACGTCGTCGTTCGCACCGACACAGTTCGACTGATCGAATCGAGCCGCGACTTTTATCGCCGCGTACTGCCTTCGTCTATGGTCTTACCAGGATTGGGACATCTCTTGGCCGGAAGCCGGAAAAGCGGCGTCGCTTTTATGCTTCTGGGCTCTTTCTTACTGGCTGGTGCTGTGGATGCAACCATCGAGTGTCGAGAAAAAGAGGCCCTTTATCTCAACGCCGTCGACCTCGAGCAAATCCGTCATACCTATTCTGTTTACAACTCTGCCTACAAAACCCGTAACGCGTTGTGGCTCGGCTATGCAGCAGTGTGGAGTGCCGCTCAGACTGATCTCCTGTTTCGCGTAAAACCCCACACCACCCTGCGGCTGGCCGTACTACCCTCTTTTGAATTTTTCTCTCCCTTACTCTGCTGCCGCATAACTTTTTAGTGAGACACAGGGGGTTAACGAGTCGAATGCTTTTGATAGGAAATCCGTTTGAGCGGGGAAAAATTCAATCCTTTGCAATTTATAGAGCAGATGGCGAGCGGTGAAAAATGTACTAATGAAGCTTAAAGCCGATCAATTCTCCGCTTGAAGAGGGTAATTCGTATTTGACCGGCCCAACGGACTTGGCAAACCACCAGATATGCCGGCCGACGAACAGCGGATAATCATCGGCAGATGGGTATTGAAACTCTGAGGTCACTTTGATGCAGTTCTCAAAGGATCCGACTGGAGTTTCGACGTTCTCGACCGCGTCGATGCGATACTCGACGGTGATGGGTACGCGCTTTGTTGCGCCGGTCGAATCGATTCGGACTTCAACGCCGTTTATTTTTCGTACATCGCCGACGATGGCGGAAAACGGCGCCGCAGAGAGCGGGGGTTCAAAGGTAACCTTGGGCAACAGTTGCGTTGCCGGTTCGAAATCAGTCCATTGCAGCTGCCCGTTTTCCAGGCGATAGGTCTCGCGCCATAGGGGCGTCAAAAGAGTATCGGAAAAAACTGCCGTCGCCTGCAATGATTTCCCCATATGCTTGATCTCTTTGATCGTCAAAACCTGCAGATCACCGCTAAAGAGCCACTGATTGCCTTCTGCGAGGGGAAAATAGTCGAGCGGATCGAACGCTTGCGGCTTATGAGAGCAGAGGGCCGTTAACAAAAACAGCACGATCAGCCCTGGAAATAAAAGAGTTTTGAGAATCGCATTGCTGTTTTTCATGGACGGCATCCTTTGCAGCCAGGCAGGCATGGTTTGCAGGTCACTTTTTTTCCTTAATCTCTCGTTCGATGCCTTCTTTAAGGGCATTCCACGCTAAAAGAGCGCACTTGACGCGCGTAGGATATGCGGAAACCCCTTTAAAAGCGCTCAACTCGTCGGTTTCCGGAATATGAGGATGAAGCGGGTCTTCTCCCTTGACCATGCCGGAAAATTCGCGAAAAAGTTTTTGCACCTCTTCCACCGTTTTGCCTTTAATATGCTCCGTCATGACCGATGCCGACGCCTGGCTGATGGCGCAGCCGCTGCCGGTGAATTTGACGTCCTCGACAACGCCGTTGCGCATGCGCATCGTCAGCTTGATTTGATCGCCGCAAAACGGATTGCGTCCCTCTATCACCACGTCGGGTTCCGGGAGTTCGCCTTGATTTTTCGGCTGTTTGTAGTGTTCGAGGATGATTTCCTGATAAAGTTCGTCTAAATCCATCGCGCAAAATATCCTAGAGCTTGACCTACGACATCGATAAATCGATCGATTTCGGCAAAGGTGTTGTACAGATAAAAGCCGATGCGGGCAGTGGCCGGAATGCCCAGTTTTCTCATCACCAGCTGAGCGCAGTGGTGGCCGGAACGCACGGCAATGTTCCGACTGTCGAAAAATGTGGCAAGATCATGGGGATGCAGATTGCGGACCGTAAATGAAATCACAGGATTTCGTTCCGTATCAGGACAGTAGATTTTCAGCAATTCGATTTCCTGCAGTTTTTGCAGCGCGTAATCGGTCAACGCCCGACAATGCGCTTCAATCTTGTCCAAGCCGATCTGCTCCAAAAAGTCGATGGCTGCCCCCAAGCCGATGACGCCCGGAATATTTTGGGTTCCGGCTTCGAACTTCCACGGCAGTTTGGCCCAGGTGGAATAATGGTGATGAACCTGGTCGATCATCGATCCGCCGAACATGACCGGATCCATCGCTTCGAGCAGCTGTTCCTTGCCGTATAGAATACCGATGCCCATCGGACCCAGCATTTTGTGGCCGGAAAAGGCATAAAAGTCGGCGTCCAATTCTTCGACGTTTACCCGGGCGTGCGGGACGTACTGCACGCCGTCGACAACGACCAAACCGCCGACCGCATGCACCGCCTCGATGATTCGCTTTACGTCGACGCGGGTGCCGAGCACATTAGACGCGTGGGTAATCGCCGCAAGACGTGTCCGCTCGCTCACCAATGTTTCCAAATCTTCGATCAGCAGCCGCCCTTCGCTGTCGATCGGCAGAAACTTGAGTGTTGCGCCGGTTCGCTTGGCCGTTTCCTGCCATGGAACGAGGTTGCTGTGATGCTCCAACTCGGTAACCAGAATCTCGTCGCCCGCCTTTAGGAATTTGCGCGCCCAGCCATAGGCGACAAAATTGAGGGATTGGGTGGCTCCGGCCGTAAAGATGATCTCGTGCGCATGACGCGCGCCGATAAACTGCGCCACCTGAAGCCGTGCACATTCATATCCGGCGGTCGCTTTTTCGGCCAGCTTGTAGGCGCTGCGGTGAGTGTTTGAATTATACTCTTCATGGAAACGACGAATGGCGTCCAAGACCTGAACAGGCCGCTGCGTCGTCGCCGGATTGTCAAAGTAGATCAGGTTACGATTTTCCGGCTGCTGGAAAATAGGAAAGCAGCTTCGAACCGCTTCAACGTCAAAAACAGTTTGTGGGGAGTCGCCTGCTCCCATACCTTTTCCTTATCAGTCGAGAGTAAGGATAATTCTGCCGTCGACTATTGCCGTCGGGAAGGTCTTGAGCGCCTCATAGGCAGGCAAGGAGAGCGCCGCGCCGGTACGCGGATCGAATCTGGCGCCGTGAAAGGCGCAGCATAGCGCGCCGTCTTCAATCCACCCTTCCGAAAGCGGAAACTCTTCATGCGTACACTGATCCTGCAGCGCAAACACCTCCTCGCCGATCCTCACCAGGACGATTCGCTTTCCGTCGGCAGTAATGCCGCGCAGACTTGCATCCGGTAAGCCTTCCAAAGGGCCTGCATCGAATGTACTCATTTTCTGCCTCTCTTGCAAAAGGGGTTTAACGAGTTTTTAAATTTTGCATCGCAGTTTTTAAGGACAGAGCATCTTTACCGCAGGTTGCAAAAACCAGGCAAAAGCCTTTACAATCCGATGCCGTAATAAAGACAGAAGGCTGATTGGAATAAATTTTCCGGCTTGAGTACGCAAATCGAGTGCCTATGGCTGAATTATGTGAAATAGTTCAATTCCAGCCGCGCGGCTTCGGACATCATGCCAGGATTCCACGGCGGCTCCCAAACCACCTCGACGTTCACCTCCGTAACCTCGTCGATTTCCTGGATCCGCCGATGCACTTCATCGGGAAGCGTTTCGGCGACCGGACAGGCCGGGGAGGTCAGGGTCATCACAACGTTGACACGACCCTGCGCGTCAACGTTCACCTCGTAGACCAAGCCGAGGTCATAAATATTGACCGGTATTTCTGGATCATAGCAGGTGCGCAGCGTCTCGATGACCTCCTCGCGGAGATCGTCGACGGAAAAACTGGGTTCCATTCCGGCTCTCCTCTAAATCAGTGCCGCCAAGACTTCTCCCGCTTTGACGGCAAAACGTTCCTTTACAGGCTCCGGCATCGATTCGATGACCTCGCCGACAAATGCCTGAGTCAATAGCCGTTTGGCGTTGCTCCGGGCAATACCGCGGCTTTGCAGATAAAACAGCGCGTCCGCATCCAGTTGTCCCACTGTACCCCCATGCGTGCAGCGCACGTCGTCCGCATAAATCTCCAGCTGCGGTTGGGTGTCTATGGTTGCCTCATCGGTCAGCAGCAGGTTTTTGTTGGACTGAACAGCGTCGGTCTTTTGCGCCGCCTTGTGCACATAAATCTTGCCGCAGAAAACGGCGCGCGATCGATCGGCCAGAATGCCTTTATAAAGCTCGCGGCTTCCGGTATGCGGCGCCGCATGCTCGAGTAGGGTATGATTGTCAACCACCTGTTCGCCGGCCGTAATATAAAGGCCGTTCAAGATGCTTTCTGCTCCTTCACCTTCGAGCCGAGAGGTGAGATCGTTTCGCGCCAGCCGGCCGCCGAGAGTGATCTGATAGGAGGAATAAACAGCGGAGCGCTCCTGGCGTACGGCAGTAAAGCCGGTGTGTAGGGACTGATGGTTTTCTTCATTGACCCTGATGTGGAAAAGCGAGGCATTTTCGCCCACTACGATTTCGCCGACCGAGTTGGTCCAATGCTTCTGTCTGCCGATGGAGACGTATCGTTCTATCAGCGTTGCCTGTGCCGAGCGACCGACCAAAATGAGCAGGCGGGGAAGCGTCATGATCGGTACATCTTCAGCGATCGTCAAAAACAGCAGCTCGATCGGCCGCTCCAATAAGGCATTATCGGCAATTTCGAGTACGACGACATCCTTCATCAGCGCCGTATTTAGAGCGGCAAATCCGTGCCGACGGCCGTCGCCCATTGCGGCCAGTTCAGCTTCAAGGCGCTTCGGTACCCTCCGCAAAGCCTCTGCAAGTGAAAACAGTCGAACACCCTCGGGCAACTCTGCCGGAATCTTTGCTGCTCTGCCGTTGACCAATACGATTCGCAGCTCGTTACTCGCCTTTAAAAACGGCAGGTCGGGCAATTCAGCCTCCCCAGCCAAAGAAAAACCCGCAGCGCGGAAAGGGGTCGTGTCGGTAAAGCGCCATTCTTCGTCTTTGAGAGTTGGAAAACCGTTTTCGAGAAACAGCTCGGCGGCCGCCTTGCGTCTTGCTTCGAGCGCTGCAGGGAAAGCGCCGTTCTCGGACGTATCGATAAGCGGTCGGTACCAGAGGATTTCGGGTTTGTCATTCATACGGCGGCGGCTCCTTCCTTAATCTGATCATACCCGTAATCCTCAAGGTGCAAGGCCAACTCGCGGTCACCCGACTTGACGATGCGGCCGTCGTACAAAACATGGACGAAATCGGGCACAATATAGTTGAGCAGTCGTTGGTAATGGGTCACAACGATGATTGCATTGTCCGGTCGGCGCAGACTGTTGACGCCGTTGGCAACGATTTTAAGCGCATCGATATCTAAACCCGAGTCGGTTTCGTCCAGGATGGCCAGCTTGGGCTCTAAAACCGCCATCTGCAGAATTTCATTGCGCTTTTTCTCGCCGCCGGAAAATCCTTCATTTACCGAGCGCTTGAGGAACTTTTCGTCCATCTGCACCAGCTCGAGCTTTTCGCGGATCAGCTTGAGAAATTCCATCGCCCCTACCGGCGGCAATCCGCGATGTTGCCGAATTTCATTGAGCGCCGTGCGCAGAAAATAACTTGTATTCACACCAGGAATCTCGACCGGATATTGAAAGGCAAGGAAAATGCCTTCGCGGGCCCGCTCTTCCGGGGCCAATTCGAGAAGGTTGCGGCCTTCGAACGTGATCGTACCCTCGGTCACTTCGTAGCCATCCCGTCCGGCCAACACTGCCGCCAAAGTGCTTTTTCCCGAACCGTTCGGTCCCATGATCGCGTGCACTTCACCCGCATTGACCTGCAGATCGATTCCTTTCAATATTTCATGCCCCTCGACCGAGGCGTGCAGATTTCTTATGGTCAACATCAATCGTTCTCCTTTTTCCATTAGATAACTTGACAGCCGATTCGTTGCGATTTATCAACCGACGCTGCCTTCCAAGCTTACACCAAGCAGCTTTTGCGCCTCAACGGCAAATTCCATGGGCAGCTCGGCAAACACCTGCCTGCAAAAACCGTTGACGATCATCGACACGGCATTTTCAGTCGAAATACCGCGCTGGTTGAGGTAAAAGATCTGATCCTCGCCGATCTTGGAAGTAGTTGCTTCATGCTCGATCGTTGCCGAGCTGTTCTTGACTTCGATATAGGGAAAAGTGTGCGCCCCGCATTTGTCGCCGATCAGCAACGAGTCGCATTGGGAAAAATTACGTGCATTCTGAGCGCTTTTAAGCACCTTTACTTGGCCGCGATAGCTGTTCTGTCCATGTCCCGCAGAAATGCCCTTGGAAACGATGGTGCTGCGCGTGTTTTTGCCGATGTGAATCATTTTGGTGCCCGTGTCGGCCTGCTGGTAGTGATTGGTCAGCGCCACCGAATAAAACTCCCCGACCGAATTGTCGCCCATCAAAATGCAGCTGGGATATTTCCAGGTGATGGCTGAACCGGTCTCGACCTGCGTCCAGCTGATTTTGGAATTTACGCCCTTACAGAGACCGCGCTTGGTCACAAAATTATAGATTCCGCCGCGCCCTTCCTTATCGCCCGGATACCAGTTCTGCACCGTCGAATACTTGATTTCCGCGTTGTCCAGGGCGATCAGCTCCACGACTGCCGCATGCAGCTGGTTTTCGTCACGAATCGGCGCTGTGCATCCTTCCAAATAGCTGACGTAAGCGCCATCATCGGCAATGATCAAAGTGCGCTCGAATTGACCGGTGAACTGCGCGTTTATGCGGAAGTAGGTCGAAAGCTCCATGGGACAGCGCACACCCTTCGGCACGTAGACGAACGAACCGTCGCTGAAAACCGCGGAATTCAGCGCGGCAAAAAAATTGTCGTTAGGAGGAACCACACTGCCCAAATACTTGCGAACCAAATCCGGATGCTCGCGCACTGCCTCCGAAAAGGAGCAGAAAATAATGCCAAGCTCGGCCAATTTTTCCTTAAAGGTCGTGGCCACGGAAACGCTGTCAAGCACTGCATCAACCGCCACACCGGCAAGTTTCTCCTGCTCCGCCAAGGGAATGCCGAGCTTGTTGTACATTTCCAAAATCGCCGGATCTACCTCGTCCAGGCTTTTTGGATTTGCCTTTTTCGGCGCGGCAAAGTAAATGATGTCCTGATAGTCAATGGGATCGTATTTGACATGCGCCCAATGCGGCTCGGTCATCTTTTGCCAAGCGTGAAAAGCTTTCAGCCGCCATTCCAACAGCCAGTCCGGCTCGCCTTTTCGTTGCGAAATGGCGCGAACAATGTCCTCGTTCAAACCCTTCGGAAAGCTCTCACTCTCGATATCGGCTACAAAACCGTATTTGTATTCCTGTCGGGTAAAATGATCTAAAAGATCCAAATCGTCGCTCATAGGCTCTCCTTGTATGAGTTAGAAGCCGCTACATCCGCCAGCGTTACGCGCTGCAGATAAGCAGAAACCGCCTGCTGCAGAGGATTAAAACTCTTTTTGACGCCGCAGTTGATGTCTCGGGCACAGCTCTGCGGCTCATCGATGCATTCGACGATCCGTATGGGCCCTTCGATCGCTTCGACGATCTCGCCGAGCGTAATTTCCTGGGGCTTTCGGTTTAAAATATAACCCCCATATGCGCCCTGAAGCGAGTCAATCAATCCCTCTTTGGCAAGCTGCTGTAAAATTTTGGCCAGCAACGGCTGCGGCACCGACTTGGCCTCGGCAATCTCTTTGACCGTCAAAATGTATCCTTCACCCTGTTCCGCCATATGCTGCAGCGCCAAAAGAGCATATTCCGTTTTTTTACTCAGTTTAAACATGGGTATATCGGACTTTTTTAGTCTTATTTAAGCCTCTGACATAACAGAGATACGCTGACTATTATTCCCTGCGGTTAATATTATTGAGAAATATGAGCCGCTACAAGATTTTCAGCACGGGCTGAAAAAATTCGGTCGTAGGAGTGATGATTTAAAGAAAAATGGTCTGTTTAAATGCAAAAGCAGCCGATCGGCAAAGAGAGGGATAAGAAACCACTTCATTATTCGACGAATGCGAAAATTTTCGGCAATGTAGAAGAGTCCTTAATCAATCCAATACAGCATGCGGCCGCAGTTTTCGCAGACAAAGATCTCGTTGCCTTCTCGGCCTTGCGCACCTACAGCCGTGGGTTGACGAAGAAAACATCCGAGGCAGATGTCGTTCTTGACCGGAACAACGGCGCGTTTCAGTTTGCCGCGCAGCCGTTCATATCGGTAGAGCAGAGGTTTGCTGATTTTGGCTGCCAACTCTTGTCGCGCCGCTTTCAGCTCCTCGCACCCGCTGATTGCAAAGCCCAGCTTTTCCACGTCATGAGCCTCATCGATCATCAAATCGAGATCCTGCAGATGGACAATCATCTCCAGCTCTTTATTCTCCATCGTCATTCTCCTTGAAACACCGCCAAGAGGTCTTCAAAATTGGCAACGTGCATCAACTGTTCTCTTTTGCTATCATCTTTTAATGTTGTGACGAGCGACCCGAGCAGCGGCAGATACTCGTTGCTCTTTTCCTGCGGGTGAGCGATAACCATGAACAGCAGGTGCACCGGTTGTTGGTCGATGGCGTCGAAAGGAATGCCTTTTGAGGATTTGCCGAAGGCGATCATCACGTCGCCCGCCGCGGTGGTTCGGCCGTGCGGAATAGCGACGCCTTTGCCGATACCGGTGCTGCCCAGCTTCTCCCGCTGCTTAAGCATGGCCAAAACCAGCCTTTTATTTTTTACCAGCTTTTCCCGAACGAACAGATTCAGTAGTTCTTCCAAAGCCTCATCTTTGGTGGTCGCTTTCATTTCCGGGATAAAAAGCGACGAGTGAAAATAGTTTGTCAAATTGACACTGCTCATTTATGGCTCCTTTTCTACAAGGGAAGGTTCATCTACATGTTGTCGAATTGCAGAGATGCGGGACAAAATGGGGATGGGTAAATCAAAGGATGACAGGTCAAGGGCGGCCAACTCTTGCAGCAATGTTTCGATTTTGGCGGCGTCGCTATCCGTTTTTTGCAGAATCACCAGACGTTTATCTTCGAGACGGCAGCCGGCGCTGCGAAAATCTCCTTTTTCATAACGGACCTCGATACCCGCCTGCGCGGCCGCATGCTCCAATCGGCTGAGCGCTTCTGTATTGTCTATTCCTTTAAAGAATTGCGGTTCTTTAGCTGATGCAGTTCGTTTGTTACCCATCTTACTTCCTGCGAATGCCGCATCCCGCAGATCAGCAGCGCATCCGCCTGTTCGATAACAATCAAGTCTTCTACGCCGATGATCGATACAGTGCGGGATTGCACATCAATATACGAGTTTCTCACATCTTTTAAAAGAGGTTTGCCGAAAACCGCATTCAGGGAATCGTCCTTGGGTGAAAGGCGATAGACTTCCTCCCAGCTGCCGAGGTCGTTCCAGAGAAATTCCCCTTTAACCATGTAGATGCAATCGGCTTTTTCCATCACTCCGTAGTCGATGGAGCGACCGGCGAGCCGCTGATACACAGCCGCACATACCTCATCGAAGCAGCCCTCGTCAATCGAGTTGTCGATCTGCTGCAGCCCTTCATAAAGTTCGGGCATCCATTTTTCGATGAGCTGCATCAGACGGTCGACCCGCCAGAGGAAAATGCCGCTGTTCCAATAAAATGTGCCGCTCTGAAGAAACTGCTGCGCGGTCTCCGCGTCCGGCTTTTCGCGAAACGATGCCGCCTGAAAAACCGACGGTTCGTCGAGCTTGCGTCCGGCTTCTATGTACCCATAGCCGGTTGCCGGATAAGTCGGCGGAATGCCGAAAGTGACTGTAGCCGACGGTTCTTTTTCGATAACACGCAGAGCTGCACGTACAGCATGATAGAACAACTCGGTGCGCTGAATAAGATGATCGGCAGGTGCTGCAAGCATGACCGCGTCCGGATCAAGGCGACGCAAATGAACTGCCGCCAGACCGATCGCCGGCGCCGTGTTGCGTCCCATCGGTTCAAAGATGAAATGATCCGCATGCAGGTGCGGAAGCTGCTCCTTGAGCAGATGCTCCTGCGCTCTTGTGCTGACGATGAAAAGCCGATCGCTCGGCACCAGCCCCAACAACCGAGCCACGGTGTTTTGAATCAGCGTCTCGTCGCTGATCATGGCAAGGTACTGCTTCGGCTTGTCTTCTCGACTTTTAGGCCAAAAGCGCGTGCCGATGCCGCCGGCAAGAATGACGCCGTAAAGGTGATCAGCGATCCCCATTCTCACCTCTGTGCTGTTCTTTCAGCATCTCCCAGACTCACTCCCACGCTATTTGTTTCGGCTGGGTTTTGTGTAAATGACTTTAGCATCGAGTTGAAGTTCCCGCCGGCAGTACGCCCCTTGTGAGGATTATTGCGGTCGGCTGTTTTGCGATTAGAGCGGGCGTCGCGCTTACCGCCCGCCGACGCCCGTCGAGCAATCAACCGATATGCTTGGAAATTTTATTGATTAACTGTGTTTTTGGAAGCGCCCCGATCATTGTTTCCACGACTTGGCCGTTTTTGAACAACAAGAGCGTCGGAATGCTGTGAATGCCGTAATCAATGGCCGTTCGGCGATTGTTATCGACATCAAGTTTACCGACCTTGAGCTTGCCGTCGTACTCCGCTGCGATCTCTTCAACCACAGGCGCCACCATACGGCAGGGGCCGCACCATATCGCCCAAAAATCCACCAAAACCGGAAGCGTCGATTCTATCACTTCACTTTTGAAATTGGCGTCCGTCAATTCGATTGGTTTTGCCATTTTTTCCTCCGTTTTGTATTCACTAAACAACTTAGAAACTTTGCGCCACTTTTGCAATAAAAAGCTTGGTTTCTCGGGTCGCCCCATCCGATTTACTTTTTTATCTCGACGCGCGGATTGGCATAACAGTAAAGGCAGCCGTGCGAACAAGGGGTGTACCATCCGATATCCACGCTCTCGGTACAGCCGCAATCCTGACGTTGGCCCTTCGCTTTGCGCGTCGAAGCGGGCAGCCGGCGCGGGTGTAATTTCGTGAGCAGCTCTCCGTCTATGCAGCGGGAACGCCGCCAACCGGCGACGCAGCATCCGTGCAGGGTAATACCCCATCTTTCCGCAACGCTGCGCAGCCGTTTTTCTTCCTCCTGCCTCTGCTCGGAAGGCACCTCGACAGCCTCGTACCCGCAACGGTGTAATCGTTTTCTTACCTTGGGATAGAGCTGTACCCAGCTCACCGTAATGTCGCAAAGACCACGACTCGAGGCAATCGGTGCGAGTTCGTCGAAAAAGGCAAGGTTGCAGATCATTCGTCCGAAAGCGTCGCGCAAATGAACGATCGGATCAAAACGCAGTCGGATGCGCAAAGGAGATTCAACCCATTCAACAAGACGGTCCAGCTCAGAAAGGACGCGATGCGGTGAAGGCACATGGGGCTCAACGTCCTTCCCGCCCAGGCCGGTAATCGTCAAATGCAGGAAAAGCTGATCGTAACGCTGGAGTTGCCGGCGCAGACGAGAGTGATTGAGCAGCACAATGGGATTCTTGGTCCACAGCACAATCGTGTGCGTCAGCTCAGGCGGAACGCGCTCAGCCAGTATATCGGCCAAGCCGTCGGGGTCGCCCGCAACCATATCGATCCGTCGACTGGCCGAGATCACGCGCCGCGAAGGATCGTCGAACAGTGAAGCGGTTTTTGCCTTCCCTTTGCTCATACCCATCGTTCGATCAGTACTCCACGACTCGGCTTTTCGTCAAAGCCCTCCAGGACAAGGCGAATGTCGGCGTTTACGACACGGAATTGACTTTCAAGCAAAATTCGATACAATCTGCCGCTGTGCATCGGGACCCGAATCAACAAACGGTCGAAACGATGCTGCTGAGCAAAAGCGATAAGGTCGCGAAGCACTAAGCTCAAATAATTGTCCGGCATCTGCGGATGCGCGGCAAACGCAAAGAGTCGCATGATGCTGTTCTGCTCCTCCGCCAAAGTCGGAAGTGTCTGCAGTGCGGCAAAGGCAATCGGCGTTGAGCCGCGGAAAAAGAGCAGACCGTTGCCGACGCCGTAATGAGCCGCGCTGACGATCAGCGAAGTATAGTCTGCATCGCCGTCGCTCCAAAGGACGAGATTTCGGACATGCTTGAGAAATTCGCGGCGATCAGCCTCTGAAAGCTCGGAATAGATAAAAATTTGATGCGGAGGAGTTCCGCTCCCTTTGGGTTCGGTCTTTACCGGTCGCATCATGTCGATGCACAAAACCGACGGAAGAAAAGAGAGCCTGCCGTAAAAACCGAGATTGCGGTTGCTGCGCGGGTTGGTTTCCAAGCCGATGGTGGTGCAGCCGCGTTTTTGCAGATGGGCGACGCACGCAGCGACCAAATGTTTGCCGATGCCCATGAGGTGCCGTTCCGGTGCAACGGCCAAGGGCCCGAACCAGCCGCGTTTGCCCCAAACGTGTGTAAACGCAGCTCCTAAAAGCCTGCCGTTTTCGAGATAAACATAACATCCTTCCGGATTTTGCCCTAAATACATGCGCAGAAATTCACTGCGGCACATGGGCACATCCGTATGGAAATAGCCGTCGTCCGCTCGTCCTTGACTAAAAGCACGCGAGAGCAAAGCGTTAACCTGCAAAAGATCGCCCTCGCGCATCAGCCGAATTCCAGAATTCATTTCTTTTTCCACACTATACTGAACCTTTGCGACCTGTCATAAAACGCCGCTGATGGTTTCGGTTCCATATTTTTTCTGTCGCCCAGAACCGGCCTCTTGATCTCTGCAACAATCCTTGCCGTTGAAAGTTGTAAAGCCGCGCTCAGCTTAAGGCACTAACGAAAACACAGATTAAAAACAGAGGAATTCCAACCATCTCATAAAGCATTGCGGGCGAAGGAGATAAGCGGAAAGAAAAGCTGCTCGGAGACTTGGGCGACTCACCCTGGCTGCAACTGTTCCTTGAGCTTTTTTTTGAGCATTTCGCGGGCGCGAAAGATCCGTACCTTGACCGTCCCGAGCGGCAGAGACAGTTCTTCGGCAATCTCTTCATACGATTTATCCTGGGCATGCCGAAGAAGGATTGCCGCCCGATACTTTTCCGGCAAAGAGTTGATCGCCTCTTTGATATGCATATCGCGCTCGCGCGAGATCAATTCCTTTTCGGGATTTTGCTCGAAATCGGCATAGTCCCGCTGCAGTTCGCCGTCCTTGCCTTGAATCGGAGTATCGAGCGAATAGGTTCTAAGCTTTTTCTTGCGGAAATAATCGATGCAGTTGTTCGCGGCAATCTTATAGAGCCAAGTCGAAAAGGCGTATTCCGAGTTGAATGAGGCCAAAGCGCGAAACGCTTTGATAAAAGTGACCTGAGTAAGATCCTGCGCCTGAGCGCCGTCTTTGACCATTTTGTAAATAAAGTGATAAATCCGTTCGTGATACTCTTTGACGATCTCTTCATAAGCCTTTTGATCGCCTGCCAGCGCCCGATCGATAATCTGCCGGGTTTCTTTTCTGTTGTCTTCCCGCATAGAGAAAAAAGTAGCATGAAACAGCTAAACAAGCAAGCGAAACTTGTTGCAAAAGACGGAGGCCGATTGTACTTTTATTAAACAAAATAAAAAGCGGAAACGTTTATGACGCAGGGCATCGGCATCGATTTGGTGGAGATTGACCGCATTCGGCAGACCGTGCAGCGATGGGGCGAAAAGTTTCTGCGCAAAGTGCTGACGGCCCCCGAGATTGATTATTGTTGTCGACCGAGGCTCAAAGTTCACTCCATTGCGGCGCGCTTTGCAGCTAAAGAGGCGCTGTTCAAAAGCCTGCCGGAAGCGTTGCAGCAGCAAATCGGTTGGCGCGATGTGCAGGTCATGAACGATGCAAGCGGCAAACCATTTATTCAGCCTGTCGGGCCAAAGAGCGATCTTTTCACAGGCTTTCGTCTGCATTTGAGCATGAGCCATGGACGAGATACGGCTGCGGCCGTCGTTGTTTGTGAAAGCTGCGGAGGGGCAGAGTGAAGGTCGTCGTTACGGCAGCGCAAATGGCCGAGCTGGATCGGTTGACGATTGGACAGTTCGGCCTGCCGGGCATTCTGTTGATGGAAAATGCCGGACGCGGCGTCGTGGACTTGATTTTAAACCGCTATCGCTTCAGGACGGTTCATATATACTGCGGACCCGGCAACAACGGCGGCGACGGATTGGTCATTGCCCGCTATCTGAAAAATCACGGCTTCGAGCCTGTCGTCTTGTTGCTCTCTGCAAAAGAAAAGTTGACCGCCGACGCCCGCTTTCATTTCGAGCGGTTGCAGCAGTTCGGCGTCACTCCGTGCATCGTGCAGTCAGCTGAAGACCTGCCGAAAGAAAAGCCGGATCTCATCGTCGATGCGCTGCTGGGAACCGGCGTTCGCGGCAGTCTGCGCGGTCTTTTTGCCCAGGCAGTCGCCCACCTGCAGTCGCAGGGAGCGCCGATCGTTGCCGTCGACATTCCTACCGGGGTCAATGCCGATTCCGGCGCCGTCGAAGGCATAGCTGTAAAGGCGGAATTGACGGCTACCATGGCCCTGCTGAAGCGTGGCCTGCTGTTTTCTCCTGGCAGAGAGCACTGCGGCCGCATCGAAATCGTCGACATCTGCATGCCCCAATCTCTAATTACAGAACACGATCCGCGCACATACCGTCTCGAAAAAGAAGACGTGAGAAAACTGTTGCCTCGGCGCGCGCCGAACGCCCACAAAACGCAGTGCGGTCAGGTGCTGGTCATCGCCGGATCGCGCGGTTTTACCGGCGCCGCCTCGTTGACCGCGGAAGCGGCACTGCGCGCCGGCGCAGGACTCGTTTATCTGGCAACACCGAGCGATCTTAACGTCATCTATGAGACCAAGCTGACCGAAGTCATTACTTTGCCCACCGGCGACGTCGGCCGTTTCAGCGCCGCCTCGCTGCCGCTTCTTTTGGAGCAAGCAGCAGCAAAAGATGCCGTGGCCGTAGGGCCGGGAATGGGCCGCGATTCCGAGACCCAAGCGCTGATCAAGAGCCTCCTGCTGCAAATCGACAAACCGTTGGTTCTCGACGCGGACGGTCTGAACGCCTGCGTCGGCCATACGCAGCTGTTTGCGGCGCATCGCCGCGGACTGGTGCTCACTCCGCATGCCGGCGAACTGTCCCGACTTACCGGCCTTTCGGCAGACCAAATAACGGCCGAACCGGTAGAGACCGCAGCCCGATTTGCCAAGGAATGGAAATGCACGCTGGTCCTTAAAGGCGGGCCGACGGTCATTGCCGCTCCGGACGGCAGCGTGTACATCAATTCGACCGGCAACGCCGGTATGGCCACCGCCGGAACCGGCGACGTGCTGACCGGACTGATTGCTTCGTTGCTGGCGCAGGGACTGGCGCCCAAGGACGCCGCCGCAGCCGGCGTTTTTATCCACGGACTGGCGGGAGACATCGCCGCCGAGGAACTCGGCCAAGCAGGCATGATCGCCGGTGATTTGCTGCGCAACGTTCCTCAAGCTCTGAAGAATATAGAAAACGCGGCGTCGTTATGAAATGGCGAGGGCCGCTGATCCTGTGGTCGATCCTTTTATTGTATTTGACCTGGTCTCCTAAAGTTGAGCTGCCCGATCTGGGATTCGATGAACAGGACAAAGCCGCTCATTTTGTCGCCTTTTTTCTGCTTGCCTGGCTGGCTGCAAGGAACTTTAGCAAATATGAAATAATTCGCCTCCCGCATGCGGTTAAACGGGCAGCACTTTTTTCGATTCTGTTTGCCCTTGTCGATGAAACAATGCAAATCTGGATTCCGGGCCGTCTGTTCGATCCGTTGGATGCTGCCGCCAATTTATTGGGAACCTTTACGGCCCTATGCGCTTTCAAACCGACAATGATCTTTATGCAAAAGCGCGGATGGCTATGGTAAAGCGTCTTCTTTAT
>JAPDPN010000003.1:0-29591 GCA_034506455.1 Candidatus Zhuqueibacterota bacterium
AAAAAGGGCGCGGCAGCGAAAGGGTGCCTGCGCCCTTTTTGCTAAAAGCACAAATTTTTCATGGAACGAGTACGCCGGGTTGAATCGCTACTCGCGCACAACCCACACTTTAATCTTTGCCTCCACTTCGCTGTGGAGTTTAACGGGCACGTCGAAAACGCCCAGCTGCTTGATCGGTTCCTCGAGCAGGATCTTTTTACGATCGATTTCGATGCCCTTTTCGGCCAGCAGCTCGGCAATCGTTTGATTAGTAACGGCGCCGAAAACTCGGTTCTCTTCGCCGACCTGAACGGTGGCGGTTACTGAAACATTTTCAAGCTGCTCGGCGAATTTTTTCGCCTCGTCGATCTCTTTTTGCAGACGACGCATCGCCGCCGCCTTTTCCTGCTCGATGATTTTCAAATTCGCCGGTGTAGCCTCGACGGCATATCCCTTGGGAATTAAATAGTTTCGGGCATAACCGCGCTTGGTTTCAACAATGTCTCCGGCTTTGCCGAGCTTGTCGATGTCGCTTTTCAGTATGATTTTCATCGGTGTTTTCCCTGTCGCAGTTTACTTTGCAATGTCCGAGATGTAGGGGATAAGTGCCAACTCTCGTGCGATTTTAATGGCGCTAACCAATTGCCGTTGGTGTTTGGCACAGGTGCCGGATGTACGACGGGGAATGATCTTGCCTTGCTCCGTCGTAAACCGCAGCAAGCGTTTATCATCCTTATAATCAATATAAGTTACGCCTTCTTCGCAAAAGCGGCAAATTCTTTTTTTCTTCAGCATCCTTTTCCTCTGACGTTTAGAGTTAGATTTTTAGATCTTGATAGCCGAAATCGAACTCGGTCGGACCGACAACTTGTCGGCCTGAGGCTTCCTGGGCTTTGATCTCCGGTTGCAAGGGTTCTTGTTTTTCTTCCGCGGGAGGAGGATTTTCCTCTCCGAGGTCGCGCGAACCAGAGTTTTCAAGAAATTGAATTCTGCGGGCCCGAATCTCTACGACGCTTTTGTTGTTGCCCTCCTCGGTCTTCCAGGAACGGCTCTGCAGCTCTCCGTCAACAAGCACAACGGTTCCCGGCTTGAGCATCTCATGCGCAATTTCAGCCAATTTCTGCCAGGCGACAACGCCGACATGGCAGACGCTTTCCCGCCAAATACCGGCGTTGTCACGGTATTTGCGGTTGGAAGCGATATAAAAATTGGTGACGGCCGTTCCTGCCGGTGTTCGACGCAGCGTAGGCTCGCCGGTCACCGTACCGGCTATAAGAATGGTATTGATGTCCGGCATCTTTAACTCAGACATGTTCCTGCTCCTGCAGACCATCTTGCCTCTGCCGATTGAGGTGAAAGTGTTTCAAAGTTACTCCTGCTTTTCTTCGGCTTCGTTTTCAAAGGGCTCAGCCGCAGGTTTCTCCTCTGCTTCAGTTGATTGTTCGACAGTTTCCGACGCTTCTTCGGGTTCAGTGGCGGCGAAGGCTTCTGCAACCGCGGGTTCCGGTTCGGCAGCCGGTTGCGGCGTGGTCGCAAGGCCCCGGGCGGCCAATGCTGCGATGGCTTTTTTGTTCATCAGCAGCGTTTTGTAGCGCAGAACCGCTTCGTTCAGACGAAGTTCGCGCTCAAGCGCTTTGACGATCGTCGGCGGGCCGTCGAAGCGAATCAAAACATAGTAGCCGTACTGACGCTTTTTAATCTCGTAGGCCAGTCGTTTCTTGCCCCACTTTTCGGTGACGTTGATTTGGCCGCCGTTTGCCGAGATGAACCGCTCGTACTTGTTGACGATGGCGTCGATCTCTTCATTTTTCAGCAGCGAGTCCAAAATAAAAATTGTTTCATACTTGCGCAAAGCTTCCTCCAAAAGTATGTTATGGAAATGATGATTGATTTCTCTGTTCGCGGCTTGGAACCAATGAGAGGGAGATGATGGCGCCTTTTCCGGCAAAAGGTGAGTCGATGATTTAGTTGAAGCGGTTCATCGCTTGATCTACGCCGTTCTCGATAAACACCTGAACGGCCTCGACGGCTCGAATCAATACGGATTCGAGTTCCTCTTGCTCATTTTTGGAAAAGGGGGACAGAACGAAATCCACCATGTCCCTCTTTGCGTATTCGTTGCCAATGCCGATGCGCAAACGAGCAAATTCTTTGGAACCGAGCTGCGTGATGATAGATTCGAGGCCGTTATGCCCGCCGGAGCTTCCCTGCCGCCTAATCCTCAAGCGGCCGAACGGCAGCTCCACATCATCCAAGATCACCAGCAGTCGATTCAGTTCTATTCGATAATACCTGACGAGTTCTGCTACGGCAAATCCGCTGTTGTTCATGTAGGTCAGCGGTTTTGCCAGGAAAACTCGTTCATCCTTCCAAAGAACCTCGCCCAATTCGTAGGAATTGAGCTTGCGAAACCGGGCATCCCATCTTTCCGCCAACCGGTCGACGACCATAAAGCCGACATTGTGCCGAGTTTTTTCGTATCGGCGGCCCGGATTGCCGAGCCCGACGATAAGGAAAGGAGAAGGCATGAGCGGAACAATGGGCAGGCCGCTTTACTTTTCTTCCTCTTCCTCCTCTTCCTTAGCACGGCGGGTGATCACTTCGGGCTCCGCAGGACCGGCTTCTTCGGCAGCCGGAGCTTCAACTTCGCCGCGCGGCGCGCTGACGGTGGCAATCACCGTTTCCGGGTCGCCGTGCACGGTAATCTTTTCCAGATGGATATCGCCGATCGTCAGGCTGTCTCCCAAATCGAGTTGCGAAACGTCCAATTCTATTACTTCCGGTAAATCGCCGGGGAAGCATTCCACCTCAACTTCGCGCAGAACCTGCTGCAGCAGGCCGCCGCCGACCCGCACACCGACCGGCGTTCCGTGCAGCGCCACATGCACGTTGACGCGGATTTTCTCCGTCATTTCGATGCCCATCAAATCGAGATGAATCGGTTTGCCTGAAATGGGATCGAACTGTATGTCGCGAATAACGCACTTTTTTCGATCTTTACCGTCAAAAATGACGTCGATCAGAGCGGATTCGTGGCCCCAGACGGCCCGCAGAGCTTTGCGCTCGATGGCAAAGGGGATATTCTGTTTTCCGTGAAAATAATAAATGCCCGGTATCTGGTCCTGGCGGCGGATCTTTTTTGCCGCACCGGTTCCTAATGCCGTACGTGTGGTCACATTCAAGACTATTTCACTCATTGTCGAGCTCCGATTCTGTTGATGTGTCGCTTTATCGTTACAGTGTACAAAAAAATTGTCGAAACCGCTGTCTTAATGAAGAACGGCATCCTTTTGCGGGAAAAGATCAGAAATCGATCGTTTGTGATGAATCCGGTAGATTGCTTCCGCAAAAAGGGGCGCGGCGGACAAGAATTCCATTTTCGGCGTCCTTTTCTCCGGCGGTACATAGATCGAATCGGTCAGGAAGATTTTTCTCAATGCCGATTTCTCGATCAATTCCGGTGCATTTCCGGATAGAACGGCATGCGTACAGGCGGCATAGATCTCTTGCGCGCCGTTGTCCTTCAGCACCTCGACAGCCTTGACCAAGGTGCCCGCCGTATCCACCAGATCATCGACGAGCAGAACGTTTTTGCCGCGCACGTCGCCGATGAATTCCGTCACCGTGCAGACATTATGCTTAACCCGACGCTTGTTCAGCAAGGCAAGCTCCGTATTCAAGCGCACGGCATAAGACCGCGCCAGATGAATGCCGCCGATGTCGGGCGAGGCGACCACCAAATTGGGCAGCTTGAGAGCGGCAATATGTTTGACGAAAATAGCCGCTCCGTAAAGATGGTCGACCGGTATATCGAAAAAGCCCTGAATCTGCGAAGCATGCAGATCAAGCGTCAATACTCGCTTTGCACCCGCCGTACTGATCAAATTAGCAACCAGCTTGGCGGATATGGCCACTCGCGGCTGATCTTTACGATCCTGCCGCGCATAGCCGAAATAGGGAATCACCGCGGTAATGGTGTGCGCCGAAGCGCGCCGCGCCGCATCCAGCATGATCAACAGCTCCATCAGATTGTCGCTGGGAGCATTCGTCGATTGAATAAGAAAAACATCCGCGCCGCGAATGTTCTCTTCATACTTGACCCAAATTTCGCCGTCGGCAAAATTTTTTGCGGACAGCTGCCCCAGCGGAATCTTGAGGTGTTCGGCGATTTTTTCCGCCAACGGTCGGTTGGAACGACCGGAGAAGAGTTTGGCTTCCGCTTCGGGCTTTGACATGGTCATGCTGTAAACGGAAAATATGGATGCAAAAACAATAAAACCCGCATTCTGCAGGTCTCAACAAAATTTAATGCTGGGGCGGGAGGATTCGAACCTCCGAATGCTGGATCCAAAATCCAGAGGCTTTCCGCTTGCCGACGCCCCAGAGTTACGTAAACATCGGTCGAAAAACAACCGTTCGGGCGCCTGTATCCCTCAACTTTTTAAAGGCTGTTTCTGCCGCTTCTTTGGTAGAAAACAGACCAAAAACTGAAGAGCCGCTGCCCGACAATGCAGCGTAAAAGGCGCCTAATTGGTAAAACGATTCCACCCATTGCCGTAGAATCGTAAAATCTCGAAGAACAACGGTCTCGAGGTCATTAGTAAACAGAAACTTCCACTCGGCAAAAGGCGGAAGATTACTTGCAAAGCTTTTAAATATAGAACTTTTCATGCTTAAAGTCAAGCTTAAATTCAGCTTCCGATAAACATCCGCGGTCGCAATTGAAAAATCAGGTATGAGGAGCACGCCGAAATAGTCCGGTCGATGCGGCAGGGGCGTGATTTGTTCGCCTTTGCCTTCACCCAGGGCCAGACCTCCGAAGATGAAAAAAGCCGCATCGGCCCCGATTGTCGCCGCAAGAGCCGCTAATTCCGTCTGCGATTTACGGCAATTCCAGAGCTCATTCAGGGCTTTCAGAGTGACGGCGGCATTGCTGCTGCCGCCGCCCAATCCCCCGCCTATCGGGATCCGCTTGATCAAATGAATTCGGCAACCCGCATGTTCACTCGTCGCGAAAGGTTTTAATAAATTCGCTGCGCGAACGATCAGATTGCGGTCGTCGGTCGGACATGCCGGAGCATTACAAGTCAAGAGGATCTCTTGGGACGGTAAAGGTTCAAAAAACAGATCGTCATAAAAATCGATCTGTTGAAAGAGCGTCTCCAATTCATGATAGCCGTCGGATCTTTTACCCAAAATCCGCAGCCCGATATTGATTTTTGCGTAGGAACGAACCTGCATGGCAGATTAATTTAGCGATAATTATGCATTTTTCGAATAGTATTTCCCTGCTTAACCTCAAAGCTTGTTGTTTTTATCGCTCTAAATTGTTATTATCAATGAGAAAATATGGAAAAAGAGACATGTCCAGGCTTTACATCATTTCTGATTTACATTTGGGAGCCGAGAGCAAAGCTGTCGAGCGCGAAAAGGAGGAAAAAGCATACTCTTTTTTATGTCATGTGGAAAAAGAAAGAGGAGATTTACTGATTGTCGGCGATCTGTTTGATTTTTGGTTTGAATATCGCCATGCCGTTCCTAAAAGACATTTCCGTGTTCTTTCTATTTTGTCCCTAATGAGTAAAAGCATACCCATTCACTATTTGGCCGGCAATCACGATTTTTGGCTCAACTCTTTTATTTCAGAAGAGATCGGCCTGATTGTCCACACCGACGATTTTTCATTTCAGTACGACGGCTTGAGGATCTATGTTCGGCACGGCGACGGCCTCTTGAAAAGCGATCACGGCTATCGGCTCTTAAAAAAGATATTGCGGAATCGACTCTCGATCAATCTCTATCGCGCCGTCCATCCCGACCTCGGTATTCCGCTGGCGCTTTATTGTTCGCGACTCAGCCGCAAAGCCGGTGAAAACAACGGTAAAGCTTATCGCGATGATGACTATCGCGACTTTGCTTTCCGAAAAATCGAGGAAGGATATCAGGTAGTCATTCTTGGTCATACCCATATTCCCGCTTTGACTGTTTATCAGAACGGCCTTTATTTGAACCCGGGCTTTTGGGGAAAAAACTTTACTTTTGCCGTCTTGGATGACGGTGCAGCAAAGCTTTTCCGGTGGGACGGCGAGAACGCAATAGACTTTCAGCCGTT
Source organism: Candidatus Zhuqueibacterota bacterium (assembly GCA_034506455.1). Lineage (GTDB taxonomy): Bacteria > Zhuqueibacterota > Zhuqueibacteria > Residuimicrobiales > Krinioviventaceae > Fontimicrobium_A. The sequence goes on from JAPDPN010000003.1 coordinate 6,092, forward strand.
TTTGCCGCCTGGAAATAGTAGATATATCAACGACAGGAGGATTTGTGTACCCGGTACTTTTTAAAATAGGTGCTTTTGAGCTGCGTTCCTACGGTCTCGCTTTGGCTGTTTCGTTTTTACTGGGAATTTTGATATCATTGAAACGAGCCCAAAAAGTAAATGTCGATCAAAATACCATCATGGACTTGTCCGTGCTGATGATCATCAGCGCAATTATCGGTTCGCGGTTGCTCTATGTGCTGTTTCATTTGGATGAATTCAGAGGGCGCTGGCTGGATACCATCAGTCCCATTCAGAGCAACGGTCAAATCGGCCTTGCCGGCTTGTCCGTAATGGGCGGCATAATCCTTTGTTTCATTACCGCATTTATTTACCTCCGCATTAAGAAACAATCTTTTTTCAAAATTGCCGATGTAATGATCCCGACCGTCGGGTTAGGTATCTTTATTACCCGCATCGGGTGTTTCCTCAACGGATGCTGCTTCGGCCTGCCCTGCGACGGTCATCATCCTTTTTGTGTCACGTTTCCGCTTGATAGTCCGGCGGGCAGTATCTTCCCGAATCAACCTCTTATTCCCACGCAACTTTATTCTTCACTTTACGGATTGATGATTTTCGGCCTGTTGCTGTGGGTTGAACGTTATAAATGGTTCGACGGATTTCTATTCTCCCTTTTCCTCATTTTATATGGAATTTCCCGCTTTACGATAGACATCTTTCGTTACTACGAAGAGAGTACGATTGTTTTAAAGATGGGAACGACCGGACTGACCATCAATCAGCTTTTGAGCATTGCTTTTATCTTCGCCGGTGTTGGCATTATTGTTGCAAATTTTAATTTGAAGAAAAAGTTAAAGTCCGGTTGAGGATTGAAACGTTTATGCGTTGCCCCATGTCGGAAAAGCGGTTTTCCGGCTTTTCGCCAACGCAAAAGGAGGCTATCTTGAGAACGAAAGCTGCCTGGGCGGTCGTTATCCTCCTCTTGATCCATCTTTCTGCAGCGGAAGCAGAGGACAAGTTCGGCATAGGTCTAAAAGCGGGCATCAACAAGCTCGAGGGGGATTGGAAGGAGCCGCGCTTCAACTCGATGGGCTCTTTCTTTTTGAGTTACTCGCCGATTCCTTATTTTACTGTCGGTGCAGAGGTAAACAGCTCGATTCTGCGGACGCGCGAGAAGAATCTTTACTTTCTCGGCAATCTGCTTTATTACGACCCGAACGCCTATACGACTTCTGCATTGCCGCTCGAATTGGATTTCCGTTTCAATTTTGCTCCGCATGCAACCGTCAATCCTTTTGCCGGTGTCGGTTTCGGCGGCCTGATGTGGAAGGCGGTCTATGACGGAAAAATCATCCGCCGTGAAGGAGAAGATCAGCAGGGGATGGCCATGTTCTTCAAAACCTCCGGCGGATTAGAGTTCTCGTTCGACAATGGTTTGAGTCTGCTTGTCGGAGCAGATTTTCGCTATACCGGCATCGATCTTCTGGACCAAAATCCGAACGGCGACGAAAATGACGGCATTACCTCGATTTGGGGTGGAATATCCTATTCGATCCGCAGCCGAGATCCGGAGGACCTTGACCGCGACGGTGTGCCTCTGAAATATGACGCCGATCCGAACCGGCCTGAAGACAAGAATGGTTTTTGGGACCACGACGGCAAACCCGACTATGGGCGCGCCGGGAATCGCAAGGGGCCGCGGGTCATCCATTATCCGATCCAACGTGCCGAGGCAGGCAAAGACGTCGAGATCAAAGCCGTCGTTACGTCCCCTGTGCCGATCAAGATTGTTGCGGTCATTTATCGCACCTCCGATACCTCAAAATGGAAAATTCTGCAGTTGGCGAAAGAAGCGGATCAAACGACCTATAAAGGGATTCTGTGCGGGGATTATTTAAAGCTGGGAACCCTGGAATACTGCATCATTGCGGTGGATCAGACGATGAAAGGGATCGGCTACTCCGGCCTGCCTAAAAAGCCGATTGTCATGAAAGTTGAACGCAGCGGAACCGGATGGCGGATTGTTACGGGAATCGTTGCCTTGTTAGGCTGGGGAGGAGCGGCGTACATTGTCATGAGAAAACAAAATATTAATGAGTAGGAGTATCATCATGAAAGCGAAACGATTTGCCGGTCGGCTGATGCTTTCGGTCATAACCGTGGCCGCTCTCACGTTTTTTTCATGCGCCACCTCGCAGAGCGGCCTGTATGCCGAAGATGAAGACGCCATCGGCAATCTGGCTAAAGAAAGCTCCATGTCCGATGAAGAGGAGATTTTGACTCTGCTCGGACTCAATAAGCCGACGCCTCAGCCGACCCCTGCAGAATCGGAGCCGAAGAAGCAGCAGCCTGCGGCCGCTCCCAAAACGACGGATTCGTTGACGAATGCCCTCAATCGCAAAGAGAAAGAATTGAGGGCGTTGAAGGAAGAGGCCGAATTGAAGCAGAGCATCATTCGCGCGCAGGAAAAAAGTCTGCAGGAAGCTCAATCCGTGCGTGCCTATTCTCAAACAGCCTTTCGCGCGCGATATGACGAGGCACTCCGGCTTTATCACAATCGCCGCTATAAAGAAGCGATGGCTATCTTTGATGAGTTGATTCGTGCCGGCGGCGATCCGTCGTTGGTCGATAATTGTCAATACTGGAAGGGAGAGTGCCTTTACGGCGTGGCCGACTATGAGCAGGCGCTGTTGGAATTTCAAAAAGTTTTCAATTACCCTGGATCAAACAAATTAGATGATGCGCAACTGAAAATCGGTTTGTGCTATGTCCGGTTGGGCAACATGGAGCGAGCGAAAAAAGAGTTTCAGAAGCTGCTGGACAACTATCCCGACAGCGAATATCGAGAACGCGCGCGATCTTACCTGCGCTGAAGGTTTTAATGAAAAAAGGGTAACGCAAGTTACCCTTTTTTGTTTGAAAAAACATAAAAAATTGGTATCTTTAAGTGATTTTTAAAATTGATGTTGAAGATTAAAAGACCGATTCTTGGGAAGGGCTCATGAAGAATAAATTTCGGGTGTTGTTCCTCTCTTCCGAGGTGGCGCCGTTTGCAAAAACAGGCGGCCTCGCCGACGTCAGCAGCTCCCTGCCGAAAGCGTTGTTCGAATTGGACCACGATATTCGCGTCATCATGCCGAAATACGGCGTTATCAGTGAGAGACGCCATATTCTACGGGAGGTCATCCGGCTAAAAAGAATTCCGGTCAGAATGGGCGGCTTAGAGTATGTCACCAGCGCTCGTTCTGCTTTTTTGCCCAATTCAAAGGTTCAGATCTATTTTTTAGATTACAAGCCGTTTTTTGGGCGGCATGACCTTTATGTCGATTCGACCAGCCATGCGGATTTCCCCGACAATGCCGAGCGGTTTATGCTGTTCTGCCGCTCAGTGCTGGAGATCATCAGACTGCTGCATTGGCAGCCGCAGATCATTCATTGCAATGATTGGCAGACGGCAATGATCCCCTGGCTGCTCAAGTATGAATTCGCCGACGATCCCTTTTTTGCCGGTATTCGTACCATTCTTACGGTCCATAACATGGCTTATCAGGGATCTTTTCCAAGAGAAGTCATGCCGAAAATAGGTCTCGATCCCAACCGGCAGGAATCTGAGGAGGCCGTCATTTATGACCGCGTCAACTTTTTAAAAGCCGGAATCCTCTCGGCGAATTTGATCACCACCGTCAGTCCGACCTATGCGCGCGAAATTCAGGAAATCCAGGAGCTCGGCGCCGGATTGGGCGAAATCTTGAAAGCACGGTCTCAGGATCTTTACGGCATTCTTAACGGCATCGACGAGACTGTTTGGAATCCTGAAACCGATACCTTTTTACCCTACAAATACTCTGCCGCTACGCTGGATTTAAAACTGAAAAACAAGCAGGTTCTGCTGGAAAGAGCCGGACTCCCCATTGATGAAAAAACGCCGGTCATCGGAATGGTGTCGCGTTTGGTCGAACAAAAGGGATTCGATTTGGTGATCGAGGCGTTCGAAAAGCTGATGTCGCTCAACTGTCGACTGGTTGTTCTTGGAGAAGGGGAAGCGGGATACGTCGAATTCTTCAAGGAAGCGATGAAGCGATTTCCGCAGCAGACGGCAGCCTTTTTTGATTTGAACGAGGAGCTGGCCCACCTCATCGAAGCCGGCAGCGATATGTTCCTGATGCCTTCGCGTTTTGAACCCTGCGGCCTCAATCAGATGTACAGCATGAAGTACGGTACCCTGCCGATCGTCCGGAAAACCGGCGGCCTGGCGGATACGGTCATCGACTTTATCAGCGATCCCGAACGGGGTACCGGCTTTGTATTTGAGCCCTACACGGCGAATGCTCTTCTTGCTGCAGTCCAAAATGCTCTGTTCACGTATCGTGATGAAAGAACATGGCGAAAAATCCAAAAACGGGCCATGAAGATGGATTTTTCTTGGAAGGCGTCGGCAGAGAATTATTCGAAAATATATCAGCAGCTGCTTGCCCAACAATGATTCCTGTTCTATTCTGCAACAACAGTGTCTCGCCTTTTGACAGCCCAAGGTAGAAAAAGCCCTAAACAAAACAGCAGTTATTATTCAGAGCGTGCGGACTCTAGACGGTAAAAAGGCTCTATGTTTATTAATTTCTAACGTTAAATAAAATATGCCTTCTTGGTTTTGCATCTGCTGATCGGCAGCGTAATAGGCATTGTTTTTGCCTGCGTTTTTTCGATTAAAACAACCAGCTGAGAGAAGCGATGGAAGGCATTGAAATTACAAGTCGTCAGGTGGGAGCGCTGCGGGATGTCGTTCTTTTCGAGACAGGAGGTTACATCGATACCAATACTTCGCCCGAACTGCAGAAGCGGCTTGATCAGACGATAGAGCGGGGAAATTATCAGTTGGTGATCGATCTCTCGGATGTAAAATATGTGAGCAGTGCCGGATGGGGAGTGTTTGTCAGTGAAATCAATCGCGTCAAGGAAAAGGGCGGCGACCTCAAGCTGGCAGCGATGAATCCCGAAGTGCAGGAAGTGTTCGAAATGCTGGAATTTCACCGAATTTTGTCGGCTTATGAATTTCCAGATGAAGCGATTCTCGACTTTGACTTTTATCGCGATGTTTTGGCTGCCGATGGTCAGCCGATTTCCGTTCCGAAACCGGAAAAGCAGATGGTCCACCTTGAAAAGGAGGAGGAATCGCCGGTTTACGAAACGCCGCTGCCGCCTCTCGAAGTTCGTCATTATTCGCCGCGTTTTCCAATGACCAACGGGAATGCCGATGAGAAGCGCATGCCGTTGAATGAAAAGATCAAGCGTATCGTACTGGAGAATCCGATGTTGGGGCTCTGGGGGATTCGCAAAATGCTTTTTAGCCCGCGCTTTGGATTCTGCAAAGTCGGCTTGTTCGAGCTGCACAAGATTCTCAAGAGTTTGAACCTCCACACCAAAGCCAAGCGCTTCCGCTTCTATCGATCACGCTAAAACAGGAAGGCCTTATGAAGAGAATTGTTGTTCTCCTCCTTTTATTGCAGCCATTTTTTCTGTCAGCGGCGGAAGAAGTTCCCTTTGTCTTCAAAAAGGCTGACGGCTTTAAGCTTTTGATTTACGACAATAATATGGAAGTGGAGCGCAATCGCATCTTGAGCGCTTTTCATAATGTCGATTTTGTTATCGACGGCGAGGGAAATATTCAGTTGGGGGCATTCGGAAAGATTAAAATCGAAGGCTTGACGGTCGACAAGGCGACAAAGGCTGTTTATGAAAAGCTGCAGCCTTATGGACGAGACATTATGATCGTCATTATTCCGACGATTCGTTTGATCATTAGAGGTGAAGTCGGTTCGCCGGGAATGTACAGGATCAGCCCAAACACCTCCTTTTGGGATTTTCTATCACAGGCCGGCGGCGTAACTAATAGTTTTGCTTTGGAAAACATGTACGTCATCCGCAATGGTGAAATTCTTTACGCAAATTTCATGGACGCTCTGTATAAAGGAGTGTCTGTGCAGGAACTAGGACTGGAATCCGGTGATGAAATTATAGCGCCGCGCATCAATCGATTGAGTTTTTATACCATAATCCGGTATGCCAACTTTATTTCCTCGATGATTATTTTGTACATTACCATCAGTAACCGAAACAACAAGTAACAAGGTAGGAATGGCACTCGAAGAATACCCCGTATCCGAGCCGATCGGTGAACCGCAGGAACCGTCGGTTATCGATTTTTCCAAAATCATTGGGGGGATTTGGAGGCGTAAGTGGCTGATATTGCTGTTAATGGTAGCGTCCACCATACCATTCTATTTTTCGGCCAAAAATCAAGTACCTGTCTATAAATGCCGCGTGGTTTTTCAATCCAAACAATATGGTGAGGGAGAGCGGAATTTTTTCGATGCTGAGACGCAGTCGGAGATAATGAGCGAATCTTTTACTCACCATATGGCAAAGGTGCTTGGGTTGGCCATTCAAAGCTCGGATTCGGTCTATCGCTTTCCCTCTGAAGTTTTTTCCGAATATGAGACCACCGAAAACCCTGTGGAAGCACGTTATCGGCTGATCATCGACGAGTCCGGTAATTATAAGCTTTATCAGAAACAGGAAAGCGGGGCGTATGTTGCCGTAGACAGCGCCAACGCATGGGATGCCGTCGATTCGCCGCGCGAGATCAACGGCATCAAATTCAAGCTGCAGCCTGATTTTGCCCACCGCGAGCAGCGGTTTCATTTTCGGGTTCGGCCTTTCATTCGCGGCGTAAAAATATTAAGAAACATCACCAAAGAATTCAGCCGCAGCGGAAAAACCATGGTGATGACGATGAAAGGCGAGGATCCGCAGGCTTTGGCGCGCGAGTTGAACCGCATAGCTGACGGCTATCTGATTGAAATGCAGCGCCTCAAAATGTCGGACAGTGAAAACGCCCGTGAGATCCTGAAGCGGCGATTGGCGGTTGCAGAAGCCAATATGCGGCGGAGCGAACAGAATCTGCGCGACTTTTATGCCCGCTATCCGCTCTCATTGGAGCTCGAGAAGAAGGATCTTCTCGAAAAAATCAAAGCCAATGAGCGCGATCTGCAGGAACTGCCGAGACAACGACGTCAGCTTACCAATTTATTGACCCGCCTCCAGACTCCTGAAGGCGAAAAGGTCGGATCTCCCTATCGCAACCTGGTGGTGTCACAAATAGCCAATTTCCCGCCTCTTAATAATGAGCCCGAGATCATCATTCACCGCCAAAATCTAGAGATGCTGCAAAAACGGTATCAGGAGCTTAGTGCGATTTGGGCGGCGGATAACCCTCAGGTCATTGAAGTCGTAAAACAAATTACCGAGACGCAGGAACAGATCATCCAGTTTGCCAATGACTATCGCAACACATTGGCGGAACGTGAATCGGAATTGCGGGCACAAAAGGTCGAACTTGAGCGCAAGCTCAAAACTCTTCCGGATGACGAATATCGTCTGATGGAGTTGGAAAGAACCAAAGCCATCAACGAAGATCTTTACAAAATGCTGTTCAGCGAAAGCCAAAAAAGGCTGGTCGCTGAATCCAGCCGCGAAGCCGGCATCCGCATCTTGGATTATGCAGTGCCGCCGACCTCTCCGGATAATCCCAGCAAGCGAACGAAGGTGCTGATGGGCGGCGGATTGGGGCTTTTGTTGGGGATTCTTTTATCGGCGCTGATCGATATTTTTGACCGCTCGCTTCGCACTTCACGGGATGTCGAACGATACCTCAATTTGCCGGTGATCGGCGCCATCCCTTATGTGTCGTTCAAGGACATACCCGAGTATCGGGATGATCAGAAGGCGCTGCAGATTGATCGACAGCTGGTGACACACGATTACGCGCCTACACCTGTGGGTGAAGCCTATCGTGCTTTACGAACCAGCCTGCTCTACTCCAAGGATACCGAAAATATCCGCGCCCTGCTTATTACCAGCATCAGTCCCGAAGAAGGAAAGTCGTTTACTGCTTCTAATCTGGCAATTATTTTGGCGCAACAGCGCACCAATACGCTGCTGATAGACGCTGATTTGCGGCGCGGCGTTCTCCACAACACGTTCAACATTCCCAAAGAGCCGGGCCTGACCAACTATTTGACCAACAAAGCGATGTTGAGCTCGCTGATTCATCCGACGCATATTCCCAATCTTTCCATCATCAGCTGCGGCCCGCTGGTACCCAATCCTTCAGAGCTGCTCGGCTCTCTGCAGATGCGGCGGCTGGTAGCGGAAGTCAAGCGCAAATTCGACTATATCATCTTTGATGCTCCCCCCCTGGATGCTGCCACGGACAGCGTCGTTATCGCCACCTTGGTGGATGCGGTCGCCATCGTCGTTAAAAGCGGACAAACTAATTTTACAACCGCAAAGGAGCGTTTACAGGTTTTTAAAACTGTACCCGCAAAAATCATCGGCGTTATCATCAACAGCGCGCAAGAATCTATTTTGAAGAGCAGCTACAGCTATTACCACTATTGATGTGGATTCGGAGGCGCAGCTCATGCGAATCTTGGTGACGGGAGGGGCGGGCTTTATAGGGTCACATTTATGCGAAAAGCTACTTTCCGACGGTCATACGGTTTATTGTTGGGACAATTTTAACGATTATTATGACCCCGCCCTCAAACGAAAGAATCTTCTTGGTGCGTTAAATAACCCTCAATTTTACCTTTTTGAACATGACATTTTAGATCTTCCCAAGCTGCAAAAATTTTTTGAAACCCATCGTCCCGAAATCGTCGTGCATTTAGCTGCAAGGGCAGGCGTTCGCCCGTCCATCCAACAGCCGCTGCTTTATGAACAGGTAAACGTTCAAGGCACCATCCATTTGCTCGAGCTCAGCCGCTCGTTTGGCGTCGGCAAATTTATATTTGCTTCTTCCTCCTCCGTTTACGGCGCAAATACAAAAGTGCCTTTTAGCGAGAGCGACAATGTGGATTTTCCCATCTCCCCTTATGCGGCGACTAAAAAGGCCGGCGAGCTGATCTGCTACACCTATTACAAGCTGTATGGACTGCCGATATCCTGCCTTCGATTTTTTACCGTATACGGACCGCGTCAACGCCCGGACATGGCCATCCATAAATTTGCGCGTCTGATGTGGGAAGGGAAGAAAATTCCCGTATTCGGAGACGGGGGGAGCCGCCGAGATTATACTTATTACACCGATATCCTCCAAGGCATCCTCGCCTCCATCGAGCGGTGCCGCGACTATCAGATCTATAATTTGGGCGAATCCAATACGGTTGAGCTGCTCTACCTCATCCGCTTGTTGGAAGACAACTTGGGTTGCAAGGCCAAGATCGATTTTTTGCCCGAGCAACCGGGCGACGTGCCGATCACTTTTGCAGACATCAGCAAGGCGCGTCAAGAATTGGACTATTCCCCGAAAGTCCCGATCGAAGAGGGCGTGCGCCTCTTTGCCGATTGGTTCCTCAATTTTTACCAGCAAAAGAATTGACGGCTTGTGACTGCGATGCTGACGGATAAGGAAAGATTCATCAAAACTCTTCTCAAGTCGGTCGATCTTTTCATTCTGTACGCCGCCTTTCCTGTCGCCTATTTCGTCGACGAATTTATTCGCGCGGTTGCCTTTCTTCAAGTTAAAGCCTATGCCGGCAGCGCGACCCTTTCCGGCTTTATCTACTTTGCCTCCAATTATTGGCTGATGTTCGTGGGGTTCCCGCTGATTTGGTGGGCTCTCTATAATCTCAACGGCATCTATCAAGATTACCGAACCCGTCCTTTCCGGCGGCTGGTCTATTTGATCACCGTGACCTCGGTATGGGCAAGTTTTGTCTGCGGCAGCCTTATCTTTTTCTTCAAAGTCGATATGGCCAGCCGCCTCTTCTTCCTAGTTTACGCCTTTTCGGCCTGGTCGCTCATTCTCATTGAAAAATATTTGTTGCTCGCCCTGCTCAGCCGGATTCACTCCAAAGGCTATCATCAGGAGAATTTGCTCATTGTCGGTACAGGTAAACGCGCGCAGGAATTCATCCGCCAGGTCAAGAATCATGCGCAATGGGGTTTGCGCATCGTCGGTCTCATCGACGATGATCCGCAGCTCTTCGGCAAAGAGATCGAAGGATATCGGGTATTGGGGCGGATCCAGGATATCGGCTTTATCATCAAGCGGCTGGTCATCGATCGCGTCATCTTTGTCGTTCCGCGGCTTTGGCTTGACCGCATCGAACCGGCTATCCTAGAATGCGAAAAAGTGGGCGTACCCACCTCGATCGCTTTGGATCTCTATAACCTGCACATCGCCCGCGCCCGACAAACCGATTTCGTAGGCTTTCCGCTCTTGGAATTCCAAACTTTTTATGCAAAAGAATGGCAGCTGTTCATCAAGCGGATGCTCGACATCATCATCTCTGCTGCGGCATTGATCTTTTTTGCCCCTCTGATGCTGCTCGTTGCTTTGGCCATCCGCCTTACTTCGCCGGGGCCGGTGTTGTTCAAGCAGGAACGCGTCGGTCTAAACGGCCGCAAATTCACGCTCTACAAGTTCCGTTCAATGGTGGTGAATGCCGAGGCGTTGAAGGAAAGGTTGTTGCCGCATAACGAAATGGACGGGCCGGTCTTTAAAATGAAAAATGACCCGCGCATTACACCGATCGGCTACTTTTTGCGCAAGACGAGCATCGATGAGCTGCCGCAGTTCATCAACGTACTCAAAGGCGATATGAGCATTGTCGGTCCGCGTCCCCCGCTTGCCGCCGAAGTGGAACGCTATGAGGTATGGCAGCGCCGCCGCCTGAGCCTCAAACCCGGCATTACCTGCATTTGGCAGGTCAGCGGCAGAAACAAAATCAGCTTTGAGGAATGGATGCGCATGGATCTCGAATACATCGACAATTGGTCGCTGACCCTCGACTTTAAACTCATGCTGAAAACATTGGCCGCCGTCATCACCGGCTACGGTGCCCAATAACGGGCAAAAACTTTTCCCACAAATTGGAATTGTCGTTTATGCAGACACCTTTTGCGGGATCAAAACCGCTTCACATCCTTATGGTTGCTCCGCAGCCGTGGTTTCAGCCCCGCGGCACGCCGTTCAGCGTTCTGCATCGCATCAAAGCGTTGTCGCTGCTTGGGCATCATATCGACTTGGTGACTTATCCCATCGGTCAAGACATTCAGATCGACCGCCTGCGGATTTTTCGCGCCGCCAGAGTGCCGTTCATCAAGACGGTCAAAATCGGGCCTTCGATCCCCAAGATTTTTCTCGATATTGCTCTCTACCGCAAGACGGTGGAGCTGTTGCAGCAGAATCGTTACGACTATTTGCATACGCATGAAGAGGCTGCATTTTTCGGCATCCATTTGGCGCAAAGATTCAACCTGCCGCACTTGTACGACATGCATTCCAGTCTGCCGCAACAGCTGCAGAATTTCCGGTTCTCCGATTCCAAGCTGCTGATCCGGTGGTTCGAGCGGCTGGAAGAGCGCGCCGTCGCCGCTTCTGCGGGGGTGATTACCATTTGCCCCGAACTGCAGAACTATGTGGAAAGCAAATTTCCCGACAAAGTCAGCATCTTGATCGAAAACGTCGCCGACAATTCGATCGTCTTTCCCTCATCGCCCGGCCTTGAAAAAGAGTTGCGGCAAAAGTACCATCTGGACGGCAAAATCGTGGTGCTCTATTACGGCACGTTCGAGGCGTATCAAGGAATCGATCTGCTGATTCGGAGCGCGGCCATTGCAGCAGCCGGGGAGCCGCGATTGCATTTTCTGCTGGTCGGCGGGAATCCGCAGCAGGTGGAAACATATCGGGCTTTGGCGGCCGATTGCGGTGTGAGCGGGAAAATCACCTTTACCGGTTTCGTTCAGCCGGAAAAAATTCCGGGCTTTACGGCCGTAAGCGACATTTTGGTTTCCCCACGTTTAAAGGGAACCAACTCGCCTTTAAAGATTTACTCTTATTTACGCAGCGGCAGGCCGATCGTCGCCGTGCGTCACATTACGCATACGCAGATTCTCAACGAGTCCGTCGCCGAACTGGCGGAGCCGGAGCCGCAGGCTTTTGCCGAGGCGATCCTGCGGTTGACCGCTGACCCGAAGCGTTGCCGGCAACTGGCCGAGGCGGCACGTCGTATGGCCGAACAGCATTACAGCTATGAGGATTATCTGCAAAAGACGAGCTGGATTGTTGAACAAGTGATGAGGGCGCGCTCTTAATGTGCGGCATTTGTGGAGTGATTCATCGTCGCCGCGAGGAACCGGTCGACGCTGCGGTCCTTAAGCGGATGTGCGACGTCGTAATCCATCGCGGGCCGGACGGAGAAGGGCAGGCGGTTTTCGACGGTGCAGGCATCGGCATGCGGCGGCTCAGCATCATCGATCTGGAGGGCGGCGCCCAGCCGATGTACAATGAAGATCACACGTTGGCCATCGTCTTTAACGGCGAGATTTATAATCACAACGAGCTGCGCGAAAAATTGACCGCCAAAGGGCATCGCTTCCGCACGCGCTGCGATACCGAGGCGATCATCCACGCTTATGAAGAGTACGGCGTCGATTGTCCCAACCATCTCAACGGCATGTTCGCCTTTGCCGTCTATGACATTCCGAAGCACCGACTCTTTTTGGCGCGCGACCGCCTCGGCGTGAAACCGCTCTATTACGCGCTCGATGACCATCGCCTCCTGTTCGGCTCGGAGATAAAATCGATTCTTCAGGTTCCCGGCGTCCCGCGCAGCATCGATCCTCACGCCTTGGATGCCTTTTTGACGTTTGAATACATACCCGCGCCGATGAGTATTTTCCAAGCAGTGCGCAAATTGCCGCCGGGCCATTGGCTGCTTTATGAAGACGGCCGCTGCACGATTCGTGCTTATTGGTCGCTTCAGTATGCCGCCTCCGCCGAGCCGCAACATCGCCTTTTCGAGCGTTTTCGCGAGCTCCTCGAAGACGCCGTGCGCATCCGTCTGATGAGCGACGTTCCTCTCGGCGCCTTTCTCAGCGGCGGTTTGGACTCCAGCTCCGTCGTCGCCATGATGCATCGCACCGCTGCGGAGCGCGTCAAAAGCTTTTCCATCGGCTTTACGGACGCGACTTATAACGAGCTGCCCTATGCCCGCACCGTTGCCCGCTGGTTCGACACCGAACATCACGAGGAAATCATAGAACCGCAAGTCGTTTCGTTGACCGAAAAGATCCTCTGGATGCTGGACGAGCCTTTCGGCGACTTTTCGGTTTTTCCGACGTACCTTGTTTCCCAAATGGCAAGGCGGCACGTGACCGTGGCGCTTTCCGGCGACGGCGGCGACGAGCTTTTGGCCGGCTACGACACCTATATCGCGCAAAAAATGGCCGCCAAATGGAACCGACTGCCGAGCTTTTTACGCCGAGGCGTTCTCGAACCGATCATCGAACGCCTGCCGCCGACCGAGAAAAAGAAGGGGCTGATCAATCGCGCTAAACGGTTCGTGGAAGGCGCGCGTCTGCCGGAAAAGCTACAGCATGTTCGCTGGATGATTTTTCTTCAGCAGAGCGAAAAGGAACTTTTATACTCGCCGGATTTCAGCCGCGCTTTGGCCGGGTATGACAGTTTCGGCTTTCTCGACGAATATTTTCGCAGCTCCGGTTCCAACGTGCCTCTCGATCAGCAGGAGTATGTGGACATCAAGACCTACCTGGTTGACGACATTCTCGTCAAGGTCGATCGCATGAGCATGGCTGTTTCGCTTGAAGCGCGTGTGCCGTTTTTGGACTATCGTTTTGTCGAATTTGCCGCGACGTTGCCGCCGCATCTGCGGCTCAACGGCAACCGCACCAAGTATATCTTGAGGGAAGCGTTGCGTGATGTTCTGCCGCCGCTCATTCTTCGACGCGGTAAGGAAGGATTCAGTATCCCCATCAAGAACTGGCTGAAGAACGAGCTCAAACCGATGATGATGGAAGCCTTGTCGGAAACAAACGTCCGCGCGAAAGGCTATTTTTCCCCCTCTTATGTGCAAAAGCTGATCGATGAGCATTTGCGCGGCGTCGAGAATCACAGCCACCGGTTGTGGGCGCTGATGGTCTTTCATCTTTGGCACGATCTGTACATGAAGGCGTGAGCACGATATGAAGCGGGATTTACAGAGTTTGTCGCAAGAAACATTCGATGTGCTGATCATCGGCGGCGGGATTTACGGAGCGGCTTTGGCGCGCGAGGCGGTATTGCGCGGCCTCAAAACGGCCTTGATCGAGCAGGGCGATTTTGCCGGAGGCGCTTCCTCCAACAGTCTCAAGATCGTGCACGGCGGCCTCCGCTACCTGCAGCATGCTGATTTTTCCCGCATGCGGGAATCGATCACCGAGCGCCGCATTCTGCTCAAGATCGCTCCGCATCTGGTTCGTCCGCTGCCCTGCGTTATGCCGACGTACGGCCATTTTATCAAAGGATCCGAGGCAATGCGTGCGGCCATCATGCTGAACGATCTGATCAGTTTTGACCGGAATTTCGGCCTAAAGCCAGACCGTCGACTGCCGAGGGGCCGCATGCTTTCCAAGCAGGAGTTTCTTGATATTGTACCGTTCATTCGTCGAGAATCGCTCAACGGCGGCGCTTTGTGGTACGATGCGCTTATGGTTAATTCGGAACGGCTGTTGTTTGCTTTTCTGCATTCAGCGGTGGAACGCGGTTTAACGGTCGCCAACTATGTCAAGGCCGAAAATCTTTTACTGGAAAAGAATCGGGTGGTCGGTGTAACCGTGTACGATCGTCTCGGAGACCAACGGTTCGACGTACGCGCCAGGGTCACGGTCGCCGCTCCTGGAAGTTGGCTCAACGGTATTCTTCGCCAGACGTCCGATCAACCGGAGGTGCGCTTTTCCACTGCCGTCAATTTGGTCCTTTCTCGGCGGTTCACCAGCGAGTATGCCTTTGCCGCTCCGACGCAGCGGCGGTACAAGGATCAGGATGCCCTCATCGATCGCGGCTCGCGGCTGCTGTTCTTCGTCCCATGGCGCGGCGTAACGCTTGCCGGTACGGCGCATCAGCCTTACTTGGGCGATCCGGCCGACTATCGCGTTACCGAAGAGGAGGTCGAAAGCTTTTTAGCCGAGGTTAACAGCGCCCTGCCGGATGCGCAAATTCAGCGCGACGAGGTACGGCATGTCTATGCAGGCCTGCTGCCCATGGCCTCGGCAAGCCCTGCCGGAGACGTGACGCTGGTCAAGCACTACCGCGTGATCGATCATGAAAAGTCATCGGGACAATCAGGGTTGATCACGGTGATGTCGGTCAAGTATACGACTGCACGCGGTGTTGCCGAAGAGGTGACCAGAAAATTCATCCTTCCCAAGCTCGGCATAAAATCGGACACCATTGACAGCAGCATGATGCCGCTTTGGGGCGGCGATTTCGAGGATTTTTCTGCTTTAATCGCGGAATTGCAGCGGACCTGGGGTGATCAGTTGACAGAGGAAAGCGCCCTGCATCTGGCGGAATGTTACGGCGCCAATGCCCGTCGCGTCTTGTCGTGCGATCCGGAGGCCTGCCGGCCGTTGGTACCGGGACATCCGTTTGTAAAAGGACAAGTTCTTTTTGCCGTACGGGAAGAGGCGGCGCATAAATTGTCGGACATCCTGCAAAGGCGGACGGAGATCGGCGCTGCCGGTCGTCCTGCTGAAGAGCTTATCCTGGCTGCATCAGAAGCGGCGGCAAAGGAATTGAACTGGTCGGCGGAAAAAAAAGCAAGGGAAATTCAGGAATATCTCTTAAATTACGTTTTGCCGAGCAAAAAGAATGAATAGGAATGCTTATGTCGGATACCATCGGAAGCTATCTTTGGAAGGGCAGCGAAGGCCGAACAATCGATGAAGTCCGTAAATATTGGACGGAAAACGTCAATACGACCCAGTTTTGGACCGGAGATCCGAGAGAAATCGGTTCACCGGCTTTTTTCGATACCGTCGGCGCGTTCATTCGGCGCAATTATGAGCACCGCTATCGTCTGATCGAACAAGTAGCGGCCCGCCACAGCGGCGGAAGGGTATTGGAGGTCGGTTGCGGCGCCGGATGGGAGCTGCTGCACTGGGTAAGATGCGGCATGCGCGCCACCGGTCTCGATCTGTCGGAGACGGCTTTGGCGCTTGCCAGGAAAAACTTTGAGCATAACGGACTCGAGGCGACTTTTCGGCACGGCAGCGCCGAAAAACTGCCTTTTTCGGACAACAGCTTTGACGTCGTGGCGTCGTTGGGTGTTCTCCATCAAACCGAGAGCACGCAAAAGGCGGTTTCGGAGATCTATCGCGTGCTGCGGCCGGGCGGTGAAGCCGTCATCACGCTGTATTACAAGTATTCTTGGAAGATCCTGTTGACCAAATTGGGGCGGGTAAATTTCGAATTTGCGCACGAGGATGCGCCGATTACCAGGCTGTACAACAAGAAGGAGCTGCGGGAGCTGCTGTCCCAGTTCAAGCACGTCGATATTTTTTTGGATTACATCCGCGCCACGCCCTCGCCGCGCAGGGGCTTTTTAGCCGGATTATACAATTACGGCTTTCGTCCGCTTTACAATCTTTTGCCCAAGTTCATCCGCAGACAATTCGGACACGCGGTCTGCGCCGTTGCGGTTAAATAGGGAGCGGTTCGGTCATGAAGGCATTGGTTACCGGCGCTTCGGGGTTTACAGGCAGCTACATGGTGCGCAATCTGCTGGACCACGGTTACCAAGTGCGCGTTCTGGTTCGTCGTACCGCCAACCTCGACTCTTTGCGCCTCCTGCCGGTAGAAATCGCTTTCGGTGATTTGCGCCGGCCCGAAGAGGTCGCCGAGGCGGTGCGCGGTGTCGATATGGTGTTTCATATCGCCGCGCTCTATCGCGCAGCCAATCTTCCCGACAGCGAGTACTATGCCGTCAATGTGCAGGGGACAAAGAATGTGCTCGATGCGGCGCTTTCCTGCGGCGTAAAACGAGTGCTGCATTGCAGCACCTGCGGCATTTACGGCCATGTCAAGCAGCCTCCGGCTGATGAGTCGACACCGGCTGATCCCCAAGATGTCTACCAGGAGACCAAATGGCAAGCCGAGCAGCTGGCCATGGAATATTATCGCCGCGACGCACTGCCGGTCACCATTGTTCGGCCGGTCGGCATCTATGGTCCAGGAGACACGCGAATGCTGAAAATGTACCGTTCGGTTCAGCAAGGCCGTTTCATACTCTTCGGCGGCGGAAATGTCAAGTATCACCTCACGTTCGTAACCGACACGGTCGAGGGATTTCGGCTGGCGGCCGAGGCGCCCCAGGGGGTCGGACAGGCCTATAACATTGCCGGTGAGGAATATACCACGCTGCGGGGATTCGCCGAGATGATTGCGGCGGAATTGGGCGTCAAACCTCCGCGTCTGCGGCTGCCGGTGTGGCCTTTGGAAGCCGCCGCCGTCGTCTGCGAGACGATCTGTGTGCCCTTGCGCATTCAGCCGCCCATTTTCCGGCGCCGTGTGCACATCTTTACTCACGATCGCGCCTTCAGCATCGAAAAAGCCAAACGCGAACTCGGTTTTAAACCGCAGGTGGGCATGGCGGAAGGCATTCATCGTACTGCCGTGTGGTACATTCAGCAGGGCTATTTAAAGGAAAGAACGAGTTGATCAAGACAATAGCCGTTTTGGGCAACTTTTCCGGCAGGAACGCCGGCGACGCAGCCATTCTGGGATGTCTTTTACGCGATCTGTCGACGCGTTTCAAACGCATCAGGTTCCTGATACCGACCATTCGACCGGATTTTGTGATCAAATCATTCTCCATCTATCCCCTCAAGCCGGTCGGTCTTTTGCCCTGGAATTTCAGCGTTAAAATATTCGGCCTGCCGATTCTTCGCACGGTCTTGAAATCAGACTTGGTGCTGGTCACCGACGCCATTCTCTTTGACCGCAAACTCTACAATCCCTTGTTCAACTATTTGTGGACCTTGTCGCACGTCCTGCCTTTGGCGCACAAAAGGGGTATCCCGGTTGTGCTTTACAATGCCAGTCTGGGTCCTATTCGCACGCGGGCGGGAAAACGGGCATTGGCTCGAGTTCTGGCGGCAAGCGACCTGCTAATTCTGCGGGATCAAGAGTCGATCGATCTGCTGAATCGCTTGGGATTGGAGCATCCGCACATCGTCGAGGGTGCCGATTGCGCTTTGAATGCCGAAGCCGTCGGTGAAGGACGATTTCAGGAGATCTGCAAGGCGGAAGGTCTCTTTCAATCCGATCGGCCGGTCATCGGGTTTAATATCAACAGCTATGTCGATGCTTTTGTCCGCCGCGGAGCCTCTTTCGGCAAACAGAGCCTGGTAGAGGTTTATGCGGCAACTATCGACCGTGTCATCGAAGAATTGGACGTCGACGCGATTTTGGTCGAGACTCAGCACATGGACCTGGCCATTGCACAGGAGGTGCTGCAAAGAATAAGGCACAAAGATCGAGTCAAATTGATCAGCAATAAAAAGTACAGCTATCAGGAAATCTGCAGTGTGCTGAGGCGGCTCGAGCTCTTTGTCGGCATGCGCACGCATTCTTTGATTCTCTCTTCAGCCATGGGGGTGGTGCCGGTCGGCATCGTCACTTACCCCAAGAACCGCGGTTTTATGCGCACGTTGGGACTGGAGGAAAATCTTATCGAGTTTGGTGAGCTGTCGACGGAAAAATTCACAGAGCTGATCCTTTCGGTCTATCACCGTCGAGAGGAGATCAAGGAAAAGATGATTCCGCGGCTGCTGCGTGAAAAGGCCAAAGCGCGCGAAGCGGTCGGCCGATTGATCCCTTACCTGCGCGGCTATTGATCGCTTTTTATGAGTGCCGGAAAACAAAAAAAGCTGCAGACTGTTGTTCGCCTGATCGTCAGTCTGGCGCTTTTAGCTTATGTGTTTTATAAAGCCGGTTTAACCCAGCTGAAAAGCACGCTGCTGCAGGCGGACTTGATCTATCTCTTTCTCTCCATCGCTTTGACTCCGCTTTTGATTTGGGCGAGTTCTTGGAAATGGCAGATCATTTTGCGCGCCATGGGAATTCGTCTTTCGGCAGGAAAATGCTTCGGTTTGTATGCGGTCGGCTATTTCTTTAACACGATTCTGCCGACCAACGTCGGCGGTGATGTGGTGCGCGCCTACGCCGTCGGCAAATCGACCGGCAAAAATGCCGAAGCCTTTTCGTCGGTATTTGTCGAGCGGTTTACCGGATTGGCTGTTTTGCTGGCGTTTGCCGTGCTCGCCTTTTTGTTGGCAATTCGGCGCCTTTCCAGTAGCTGGCTTATTGCCGCCATGATCCTCTCGGTCTTGGGCTTTTTCCTCATCTTTTTCCTGGCGCTTAATCCCAATATGTTTTCGATGTTGCGTCGTCTGCTGCCTTTTAAGCCGCTAAATTCTCTTTTGCTCAAGCTGGAAAAGTTTCAGAATGCCACTTTATCGTTGCGCGGGCATCCGAGAGTGCTGGCGTTTGCCATGGTTAATTCGGTTTTTTTCTACCTTCTTGCCGTCACTAACGTCTACGTGACCTCCTGGGCGTTCAGTCGTGATTTGAGTTTCAGCGACAGTCTGATCGTCACGCCGATCATCATGGTGATCACCATGCTGCCGATTTCGATCGGCGGCATCGGTTTGGCCGAATGGGCGTACGTATTCACCTTCGAACGCTTTGGGCTCCTCGGCGCAGTCGGCCTTTCCACCGCCCTTTTGATGCGCGCCAAAGCGTTGCTGGCGGGACTGTTCGGCGGGCTCTATTACTCGGCTCTGGGCATCAACATCAAACAGGAGCTGAGACCGGCAAAAGAAGAAAAGGAAGTACGGCCCGACGACGTCGAAGGCCAGGTCAACTATTTCAGCAGCTTTGAAGACGTGATGCGTCGGCGCAAGTCTCCTTTGCGCAAGTATCAGGAGATCCAGATCGGCACCCTTCGCTTTTGGCCGTTGGTGAAATATGAGCTGATTACCCTATTTTTCGGGCACCTGCCCGGTTTGTTGGGGCTTTTTTTCCGCCAACTATTCTATCCGCGCTTGTTTCGCCGAGTGGGCAGGGGAACGGTGTTCGGACGGAGCCTGACGCTGCAGCACAGCTATAAAATCAGCCTAGGGGAAAAATGCGTGCTGGATGAGTATTGCCGCTTGAGCGCGCAGGGCGGCGATGACGCGGAGATTGTCCTGGGCAATGAGGTGTTGCTGGGCCGCGGTACGGTATTGGGCACGCGCGGCGGCCGCATCGAGATCGGCGATTTCAGCAACATCGGCGCGAATTGCCGCTTCGGCACCACGTCGCAGATCAAATTGGGCAAGTATGTGCTGCTGGCGGCCAATTGTTACATCGGCGGCGCGCAGCATCGATTCGACAGGCTGGACATTCCCATTATGCGACAAGGTTATGAAAGCCGCGGCGGCGTGGTTATTGAGGACAACTGCTGGCTCGGCGCCGGCGTTATTGTTCTCGACGGCGTCAGAATCGGCAGCGGCAGCGTCATCGGCGCCGGCTCGGTAGTGACGAAAGACATCCCGCCCAACTCGATCGCCGTCGGCGTTCCGGCAAGAGTGCAAGGAACAAGAGGGTAACAGCGAGTTCTCTTCACCCTTCCAACGGTGACCTTAGTCGTTCAAGCGCTTGTACAAATTCCCCAAAAACTCCCGATTATCGCCTGCGGCGTAAAAGACCTGCCCTCCCATGCGATAAAAGCTTTTTAAAAAGCGGAGATAATAGTCCGGTAAATGTTTAGGCGGCTCGCCCTTTGACCAATCCCACGCTGCCGGCTGCAGGTCGTTGACAAAGATCGATAAGTCGGTAATCGGCGGCTGTCCTTTTTGCCGCCTAAGGTTATTGGCAAATGAAAGCGCTTTTTCGAATATTTGAGGGGCCATGATGGCCGAACCGACGGACAAAAAGACCCCGCTCTCGAGGCGTGTTACTGAATGGACAAAGACCTGATAGTCGAGATGCGCGGCGCGGCCGATTGCGGCTCCGTTCGCATAAGGATTGTTGTAGATAATGTCGTAGCCGATTCCCGGATGAACCGTTGCCGGAATCCGCATGCGAAAAGCGTTGCCGAAAATGGAATACTGCTTGAAGCGATGAGGAATGCACATTTCGCCGGCCGACAAACGGAACTTTTGCAGGGTGTTCAACAGTTCAGCAGCCATCGCGGCTTGATCACTTTCGGAGCGAAGGAAGTGCCGCAGCTCATCGGGTGAGGGCAGGAACAGTTTTTCTTCCTCAATCAACGCGCCGATCGCCTCGCCGTAGCCCATGCCGCGAAGCAGGTTGGCCTGCACGGCAAGGTTGATGAAACGGCCGGTCTCTTCCCAGGTACCGAAACATCCGGCGGCGACGTTTTCCCTCACGTCTTCCTCCGATTTGCCGAACCAGGCAAATTCCCAATCGTGGATGGTACAGGCGCCGTTGCCGGCAACGTGGGTGATCCAGCCCTCTTCCATCAGGCGAATGACCACCGACGCAAGCCCGTTCTTGACCAAATGCGCGCCGAAGGCAAGAATGACGGCGGCGCCTCGTCGGCGTGCAGCGCGGATTCTTTCGGCTGCTTGATGAACGAGCGCTTCCATTTCCGGCTGCGGCGGAGGCGGCTGGTCGGGATCAACGAGCACCTCGGTGATGGAGCTCTTGCTGCGGCGTTGGGCAAGCGGATAGACCTGAACCTGCTGCGGTTCGATTTTCGGATACGGCATCGGATTCTCCTCTTCTTTAATTGAAAGATACGCAATTCTCGCACTCTGAGCAAATCTTGCCGCACGGTTTTTTTCTGCTGATTTCACCGGCTTTTGGTATATTGGATCTGAGGTCAGGCAACCGCATTGGAGTAACGATGAAGATCGCGCTGTTCGTTCTGCTGTCCGCTCTTTTTTTTGTTCTGCGGGCAAATAGTTATGTTGTTACTCACACCGGCGACGACGGAGCCGGATCTCTCCGCTGGGCGCTGCAGGCTGCTAACTCGCATTCCGGTGCAGACACGGTATTTTTTCAGCTCAAACGGAGCGATGCCGGCTATCGGGCGCAGGGCGACTTTTGGCAGATCGAACTTCGTTCGCCGTTGCCGTCGCTGACCGACGACGGATTGACTTTGATCGGTACGGCAGCTGCAGGCGATCGTCCGGCGGTTCTGGTTTACGGCGGCGCTTTGCCGGTCGGGTCTATTGGTTGGACGATTACTTCCTCGCGCAATAGAATTCTCGGTGTCGCTTTTGCCGGTTTTCGCGGCACCATACTTTGGCTTAGGGGCACGTCGGCGTCGAACAACCGCATCGAGGGGTGCTTTTTCGGGATTTTGCCCGACGGATTTACCGCAGTGAATGATCCCCAGACCACGTCTCTGCCTGCGGAGCAAAGCCGCGGCGTTTACCTTTCGCAGGGATGCCGGAACAATTTGATCCGCCGTAATATAATCAGCAACATGTTTTTTGAAGCGGTTTTGATCGAAGCGGCGCATTCCAATATCCTGGAGGAAAATCTGATCGGCGTCCTTAAAGACGGGGTGACGCCTCTCGGCAACGGCTGGATCAACATTCCGCGTTACGAGATCGAAAATCAAAAGATCAAACGGTTTGCCGGTGTGCGCGTGAGCAACGGCAGTCGCGGTAACCGCATCGGACCCGGCAACGTCATCTGCGCGAGCGGTCGTGCCGGCATCCATATCGAGGGCGCCGGAACCGATTCGACGCGGGTCATCGGCAATCTGCTCGGCCTCGGCGCCGACGGCGAGAGCCATGCGGACTGCGGCAACGCCGAGGCCGGACTAAAGGTGCAGCGCGGGCCGCGTTATACGATTATCGGCGGAGTCGCCTCCGGGGAAGGCAACGTCGTTTCCGCCAACTATTCAAGCGGCATTCAGATCCGCGAAAACGTCACGGAAACGGTCCTTGCGGGGAATAAAATCGGCGTCAATGCTTCAGGGACGAGGCCGGCGCCCAATGCGCATAACGGCATTTATTTTTTCGGGCAAAAAGAATATGGTTATCCGCAAAGGAATCGTGTCGGCCCGGCAAACGTGATCATCTGCAACGGCTATGAACGAGAGAATGAACCCTATGCCGGAACTTGGGCGGCGGTGCGATTGGACAGCGTCGGGACGGCTTTTAACGAGATCTTTGAAAATTTCATCGGCAGAAATGCAGACGGTACCGTAGACGGTTCGGCCAATTCCGGCATCATCATCGGCAGCGGTGCCCATGACAATACTGTCGGTCCCAACAATTTTTTCGGTCGTCATCGCAAGTACGGCATCTGGATAAGGCAGGCGGGCTCGGTGCGCAACCGAATCAGCCGAAACCGTTATTCTGATGATCCCCATAAAGCCATTGCATTGGAAGCAGGTGGAAATCAAATGGTGTCCCCGCCTGAGCTTTTTATAGCCGCAAACGGCGTTCGCGGTACGGCGTTGCCGCGCGCATGGATCGAATGCTATGATGCTCATACTATGAGTTTTCTTGCCGCGATGCAGGCCGACGCCGGCGGCCGCTTTTTTTGTCCGCTGGAGATGCGCGGCAGTGTCGTCGCTCTACAGACCGATGAAGCCGGCAACAGCAGCCCTTTCTCCTCGAGCCTTATGGT
>JAPDPN010000003.1:29691-47425 GCA_034506455.1 Candidatus Zhuqueibacterota bacterium
GTCAACAAACCGACGCTGGTCATTTCCCATAACAAAACCCTGGCAGCGCAGCTTTACGGCGAATTTCGCAGCTTTTTTCCTCACAATGCGGTCGAATATTTCATCAGCTATTATGATTACTATCAGCCGGAAGCCTATGTCGTTGCGACCGACACCTATATTGAAAAAGACACTTCGATCAACGACGAAATCGATCGGCTTCGACTCAAGGCGGCCAGCTCTCTCTTGTCGCGCGACGATGTCATCATCGTGGCTTCGGTTTCCTGCATCTACGGCCTCGGTTCTCCGGAAGATTGGCGACGGATGAATCTCTTTCTCGACCGCGGCCAAATCATTCGTAGAGAAGAGATCCTGCAAAAGCTCGTCGAAATTCTTTATACGCGCAATGACGTCTCGTTTGAGCGCGGGACGTTTCGCGTGCGCGGCGATGTCATCGAAGTGATTCCTGCTTACGAAAAGGAAGCGATACGCATCGAGATGTGGGGGGACGAGGTCGAGCGGCTGACAGTGGTCGATGTGGTGACCGGCGAAGTGCGGAACGAACTGGATCGAGTCGCCATTTATCCCGCCAAGCATTTCATTACGCCGTACGAGCGCCTGGAAGCGGCTTTGGCGGCAATTGAAGAGGAGCTGCGCGAGCGCGTGGACTGGTTCCGTCGCCACAACAAGCTGCTCGAGGCGCAGCGACTGGAGCAGCGAACACTTTACGACTTGGAAATGATGCGCGAAATCGGTTATTGCTCCGGCGTCGAAAACTATTCGCGTCATTTATCGGGGCGAAAACCGGGAGAAAGACCGCAGACGCTGCTGGATTATTTTCCCAAGGATTACTTGATGATCATCGACGAGTCGCATGTGACCATCCCGCAAATTCAGGGGATGTATCACGGCGACCGGTCGCGCAAAGAGACGCTCGTCGAGTACGGCTTTCGCCTGCCATCGGCGTTGGACAACCGTCCTTTGAATTTCGAAGAGTTTGAACAGATGATCAACCAGGTCATCTTTGTCTCCGCAACTCCCGCAGAGTATGAGCTCGAAAAGTGCGAAGGGGTGGTCGTCGAACAGATCATTCGTCCCACCGGGCTCATGGATCCTGAAATCGAGGTGCGGCCGGTCAAAGGCCAGATCGACGATTTGATAAAAGAAATCCGCCTGCGGGCGGAACGCAACGAACGGGTTCTGGTGACGACGCTGACCAAGCGAATGGCCGAAGACCTGACCGATTATCTTGCATCGGCGGGAATACGGGTGCGTTATCTTCACTCGGAAATCGACGCGC
This sequence comes from Candidatus Zhuqueibacterota bacterium, assembly GCA_034506455.1. Lineage (GTDB taxonomy): Bacteria > Zhuqueibacterota > Zhuqueibacteria > Residuimicrobiales > Krinioviventaceae > Fontimicrobium_A. The sequence continues at coordinate 30,971 of JAPDPN010000003.1, forward strand.
TCGATCGCGTCGGCATTTTGCGGGATCTGCGTCTGGCCGAATTCGATGTGCTGGTGGGCATCAACCTCCTGCGGGAGGGCCTCGACCTGCCGGAGGTCTCTTTGGTGGCCATTTTGGATGCGGACAAAGAGGGGTTCCTTCGTTCCGAGCGGTCGCTGATCCAAACTGCAGGTCGTGCGGCGCGCAACGCTGCCGGCAAAGTAATTTTCTATGCCGACGTTATGACCGACTCGATGCGTCGCGCTATTGAAGAAACCAACCGGCGCCGCGCCATACAGGCCAAGTACAATGAGGAGCACGGCATTACGCCCAAGACGATTCATAAAACGGTCGAAGAGATCATGAGCGCGACGCGGGTTGCAGATGCTCGGCCGCAGGAGTATGGCCGACGCGGCGGCGCTGAGAGACAAATCGCCGAGGCCTGGCAGCGAATGGACGGCGAGCAGCGCCTCGAGTTTCTGCAGCAGCTGCGTCGGCAGATGATGGAGGCGGCTGCGGCGTTAGAATTTGAGCGCGCGGCGATGATCCGCGATCAATTGGAAGAGTTGGAAAAAGACCTTCCGCTTCATTCGGCAGCTAAACCGTAAGTTTAGCGAACGAAACGTCTCATTCGGCAGACTGGGCGCCTTTCGCATCGTAGGGACCGGCGGCTTTTATCGGCAAAAGATACGCTTAACTAACTAATTATCGAGTTTGAATTAAAGGGAACGATCATGAAGGTGCTGGTAATCGGCGGCGGCGGCCGCGAACATGCGTTGGTCTGGAAAATCAAATCGAGCCCTTTGGTAAAAAAGGTCTATGCCGCACCCGGAAACGCCGGAATTGCGCAGGCAGCCGAGTGTGCGGACATTTCGCCGATGGATAAGAACGGCCTGCTCAAATTTGCCATACGGCAAAAAATCGATCTGACGGTGGTCGGTCCCGAAGCGCCGCTTGTCGACGGATTGGTCGACTTTTTTGAAGAAAACGGCATGGCGGTGTTCGGTCCAAGCGGCAAGGCCGCTGAACTGGAAGGCAGCAAGGCTTTCTGCAAATATCTGCTGCATAAATATGACATTCCCACGGCGGATTTTAGAATTTTTGATGATTATCAGCAGGCGCGGGATTTTTTGGCTAAACATCGCGGATCGGTGGTGGTCAAAGCCGACGGCCTCGCGGCGGGCAAGGGTGTTTTCGTCTGCTCCGGCCGCGACGAGGCCTTGGAAGCCCTCGACCGCATCATGAAGCACAAAGAGTTCGGCGACGCCGGACGAAAGGTTATCCTGGAAGAGCGCTTGACCGGCGATGAGGTCTCGGTCATGGCGCTTTCGGACGGCGAAAATATCTACGAGCTTCCCCCTTCGCAGGATCATAAGCGCATTTACGACAATGACATGGGACCCAACACCGGCGGCATGGGCGCCTACGCGCCCACACCACACATTCCTGAGGCAATGATGCGCAGAATCCGCGAAACCATCCTCGAACCCACCATCAAAGGCATGGCCTTGGAAGGGCGGCCTTATCGCGGACTCCTTTATGCCGGTCTGATGATCACACCCAAAGGGCCGAAGGTGTTGGAGTTCAACGTGCGTTTCGGCGATCCGGAAACGCAGGCCGTGCTGCCGCTGGTGGAGGGAGATTTGGTCGAAGCCATGCTGGCGACGCGCAGCGGCAGGCTGAATCAGGTTTCTTTGCGGCGCAAAAATGCAGTCGCGGTCTGCGTGGTCCTCGCTTCAGGGGGCTACCCCGGCGCTTATGAAACCGGCAAAAAGATCCTGGGACTCGATCATGCCTGGGACGAAGGTGTATTGGTATTCCATGCCGGGACAAAGAGGGTGGGCGATGAAATTGTGACGGCGGGAGGGCGAGTATTGAACGTCACGGCGGTGGATGAAACCTTTCCCAAGGCCGTCGATAAAGTCTATCGCGCCGTCAAATGGATTACTTTTGACGGCGCCTATTATCGCCGCGACATTGCTGCACGGGTATTAATGTAATCGGGAAAAAGCGCATGAAAATATTGGTTACCGGCGGTGCCGGCTTTATCGGTTCACACATTGTCGATGCTTATTTGCATCTTGGACATGAGGTGGTCGTCGTCGACAATCTTTGTACCGGTAGAAAGAGCAACCTCAATCCCGCCGCCCGTTTCGTTCAGGCCGACATTTGCGATCCGCAATTGGCCGAGCTTTTTGTCGCGGAGCGCTTCGATCTCGTCAATCACCATGCGGCGCAGATGGACGTCCGACTTTCGGTCGTAGACCCGATTTTCGACGCGCAGACCAATATCATCGGCACCCTGAATATTCTGCAAAACTGCGTCAGGAGCGGGGTAAAGAAAATTATTTTTGCTTCTTCGGGCGGCGTTGTTTACGGTGAACAGGACTATTTCCCGGCTGATGAAAATCATCCGCAGAGGCCTTATTGTCCCTACGGTGTGGCTAAACTGACTGGTGAAAAATATCTCTTTTTTTATCGTCTGACCTATGGTCTGCAGTACACGGCTTTCCGCTATGCCAATGTCTATGGTCCGCGGCAAAATCCGCACGGCGAGGCGGGGGTGATTGCAATTTTTCTGGAAAAGCTTCTCAAGGGCGAACAGCCGACCATCAACGGCGACGGCGGACAAACGCGCGATTTCGTTTATGTCGAGGATGTGGTTGCTGCAAACATTGCCGCTTTGACGGATGCCGATGGAGAAATTTTGAACATCGGCACCGGGGTCGAAACTTCCGTCAACGTGTTGTACCAATTGTTGAGGGAAGCTTGCGGGAGCAAAATCGAAGCGAAGCATGGACCGGCCAAGCCGGGAGAGCAGCGGCGAAGCGTACTGGACGTACATCGCGCCGCGACGGTCTTGGGCTGGCGGCCGCGGGTGACCCTCAAAGACGGTCTGGCGCGCACGATCGAATTTTTCCGTCATTTTGAGAACCGTGGATAGACTGGTCATCAGCAAAAGGGAGAAAACTTGTGACGAGATCTGAGCAGGCTGTAATCGTCGACCCTGCGCGGGAGGAGCATTGGCGGGAAGTCCAACGCGACGTCGGTATTATCGGCGAATCAGACAAAACGCGCCAGCTGATCGAGACGATCGAGCAGGTTGCGCCGACCGACATCTCGGTGCTGATCACCGGCGAAAGCGGCACCGGTAAAGAATTGGTGGCGCGCGCCATTCATCTCCGCAGCAAGCGGCGAAATGCCCCGCTGATTACCGTCAACAGCAGCGCCATTCCGGAGGGCATTCTGGAATCCGAGCTGTTCGGTCATGAGAAGGGGTCGTTTACCGGCGCCTCAGGGACTCGCAAAGGCTATTTCGAGTTGGCGCATCGCGGCAGCATTTTTCTCGACGAGATCGGCGAGCTGCCGCTGTCGATTCAAGCCAAGCTGCTGCGGGTTTTGGAGGTGCGCGAATTTATGCGCGTAGGCGGAACCGTAGTCCAGGAGGTTGATGTGCGGTTTATCGCCGCCACCAATCGCCGACTGGATGAAGAGGTGCGCAAAGGCAATTTTCGTCAGGATTTATACTTTCGCCTCAATGCGGTGCACATTCATGTACCAGCGCTGCGGGAACGACGCGAAGACATCATTCCGTTGGCGCAAAAGTTCATCAATGATTTCTGCCGTCACAATCACATCGAATTTGAGGGCTTTACCGAGAGCGCCTATCATCTGATGCAGCAGTACGACTGGCCCGGCAACGTGCGCGAGCTGCGGAATTTGGTCGAAAAAGTCATTGTTCTTGAGCGCGGGCGTCGCATAGACGATGTGACGCTTCGAAAATACATTTCTCCCTACGCGTTTTCGGAAAAGGCGCTGCCGGTGCCGATTGAGCGCCCTAAAGAAGAGTTGGAGCGGGAACTCCTTCTGCGGGTATTATTGGAAATTAAAAGTGAAATCGCCCAATTACGGGAGTTGCTGCTTGCCGGTGGGTCAAAACGATACAGTTTGTATCCTTGGCGCGGGGATGCTTTTGCGCCGGAAGCCGAGGTCGTGCGCGCCGAGGAGGAGGAAGCGCCGGAGACCATGCGCGATATGGAACGCGAGATGATCATCTCAACCCTAGCTAAAACAAATGGTAATCGTCGCCAAGCCGCCAAGATTCTCGGCATCAGCGAGCGCACTTTGTATCGAAAGATTCTTAAATACGGTCTGCGGGATGAAAAAAAATAGCCGAAACAGCATTTTTATTGTCCTGGGCATTATTATTGCTTTTCAATCCTGCGCCTATTATTCATTAAAAGGTTCTCTGCCGCCGCACCTCAAGACGGTTGCGGTACCGCTGTTCGAAAATCAAACGTCCGAGTTCGGCATTGCAGAAAAGCTGACCGATACTGTGATCAACGAATTGGTGCGCGACGGCAGTCTCAAGATCGCCGACCGCTCGGCGGCCGATGTGCTGATCGAGGGGACGATCACCAGCGTGAATGACCGTCCGGGCGCCTTTTCGCAGGAAGAACGGGTGCAGGACATCAATATTTACATTTCGGTCAGCGTCAAGGTGACGGATCAGGTCAAGCAGACGGTTATGTGGGATGAACGGCTGACGCAATTCGGCGTTTACGATCCGAGCAGCGGCCCGGAAGGTCGTCAGCAGGCCTATGAAGAAGCCTTTGCCAAGATCAGTCAGGAAATTCTCAACAAAACTGTTTCGACATGGTAAAAAATAGAAAATTTACTTGCTATCCTGATTATATAGTTTTAAGTTAATGTTAACGAAAACGCAAGGGACGGGGATTGTGCCTAATATGCCTTTTATCGCATTTGAAAATAGTGACATCGATTGGCTAAAAAGAAAGGTCGAACAAAACCCTGCTTCCATTTTTCACGCTCGATTGGCAGACTATTACCTCCGCCAGAAAGACTATGACCGCGCCCTTGAGCACGCGCAGAAAAGCGTCGTCCAACATCCCGATTATCCGTCGGCGCATTGGGTTCTGGCCAAGTGCTACTACGAACGCCAGGAATATGACAAGGCAAATAAAAGCCTTCAGGATTTGCTACGCCTCGATCCTCAGCATCCCGCCGCTTTAAAACTGAGCTGCGAACTGATGAAGCAGGTGGGCGATCTCTACAAAGCCAAAGAATATCTTCGCCGAATTTTAGAAATCGATCCGGCAGATAAAGATATTGCCAAGCAGCTGGCCGGAGAAGAAGAGCGCGTGGAACCAATGGACCGCGTCGCTTCACCCACAACTACGGAAACTCCGGCTCCGAGTATGCCGGCGGCGCGAATCGATGAATCGCAGGAACCGCAGGCGCCGCCTGCAGCAACTGCGGAGGAGACTCAGGAACAGACGTCTGAGACGCAATGGGACATTTCCCAGTTTGACTTTTTGAACGTCGAAACGGTGCCCGGCGCTCCGACACCGGAACCGTCAACTTGGCCGGCGATTGAGGTTACCCCGACTCCCGGAGCCGAAGAAACACCCGCCGCTGCACCGCAGAATTTGGATTGGCTGTTCGACACGCAACAAGCCGCACAGCAACCGGAAGTTCCTGTGGAAGAAGACGGCAGTGTCGAGCTTCAATCTGCCTTTCCGGAGAGTGAGGCGGAGGAAAGCGCTCCCACTCCTCCGATTGAAGAGATGCATCCCGTCCAGGATGATTTCGATATTAATTGGGACTCTATTCCGCAGGATCTAAACCTCCAGCACGAAACGCGTCAATTCGATGAAATGTTGGAGGAAATCTTTCGCAGTGATCTGGACGTCGAGGAGCAACAGGAAAAGCAGGAGCACACGATGATTCAGAACGCTGCTTATGAACCGGAAACGGCTGAGGAGAATCCGATCGAGTTTTCTTTCGAAGAGCCTTTTACCGAAGCCGGCGCACCGACCGACGCGGAATCTCAGCTTTCATACCAAGAGCCGTTTTTCACGGACGCGCAAACGCCGGCAGCGGAAACAGATCAGGCAGAGAAACCCGGTCCCGATTTTTTCAAGCAAATTTTCGGTACCGCAAAGCCGAAGCAGAATGAACCTATTTCTGCAGAACCCTACGCACCCACCTCTCCGGTCGACAAAGACGAGCGGCCGTCCCGCACCATTGACATAAAGGATGTATTAGCGGGCCTCGACATTCGTGATGATGCGATTTTGCAGGAGGCTCCCCAGAAAGAGGCGGTAAAGCCGCCCGAGGAGCCGTCCAGACCGGAGATTCAGCGGCCGCCTCTTGCAGATGAGGAAGAGTATCCTCCCGCCGAAGAAGCCGAAGCCGATAAAACCCACGCAGATCATGGTGTGGATTCTCGCAGCGAACCTGAAGAGGAAAAAAGCGGCAGGCGCGCGTCGACCAAGTTCATTACGCCGACGCTGGGGGAAATATACGCGTCGCAGGGACAATACGCCAAAGCGATCGGCGTCTATGAGAATCTGCTGAAAAACGATCCGCAAAACATTGTCTACCGGCAAAAGCTGGAATGGCTGCGGCAAAAGCTTCAGGAACAGCAGCTTTCCGGATTGCAATAAATCGCTTGCCGCAGTAACAAGAGATGGGGAAGCGTGTTTTTTTCGACCGTATAGGCTCTCAAGAAATCGATATTTCTGTGGTCATTGTGACGTTCAACAACCGTTTTACGATCGGGCGATGCGTCGAAACGCTCACCCGATTTATGTCTCCTCTGCAGGTGGAATTGATTCTTATCGATAACGCCTCTTCAGACGGCACAAGGAGTATCCTCGAAGAGATCGATCGCCGGCGGCACTCCGACTTTGCTTCTTTGACGGTTCTGTTCAACTCCCAAAATCTCGGCTACACGCGGGCCGTCAACCAGGGGCTTGTCCTTTGCCGCGGCAAATTGGTGCTGCTGCTCAATCCCGACATCGAATTCGTCGCGCCGATTCTCACGACTCTGACGGCTTTGTTTGCGCGCTGCGAAATCGTAGCCTGTGCACCGCAGCTGCGTTACCCCGACGGCAAGATTCAGCCTTCCTGCCGGCGCTTTCCCATCAAACGCGATATTCTGTTCGAAGTCCTCGGCCTATCGCGGCTTTTTCCCCACAGCGCTTTTTTCAACCGTTGGCGCATGCCCGATTTTGCCCATGATCATTCCTGCGCCGTTGAACAGCCTCAGGGCGCCTTTCTGCTTATCCGCCGCTCGGTCATGCAGACCGTCGGGCCTTTAGATGAACGTTTTCCGATGTTTTTCAGCGACGTGGATCTCTGTCGGCGACTCTATCAGCACGGCGTCATCTGGTTTTGCTCCGAAGGCTACGTCGTGCATCTGAAAGGCGTCAGTGTGCACCAGGTGCGCGACCGAATGATCGTCAGCTCGCATCGATCGTTTGCCGACTATTTTTCAAAATATGATCAAAAAAAACGCCAAGCTGCGGTTACGCTCTTGATCCGTTTCGTCCTCTTGTGTGCTCTGCCTATACGGCTGGCGGCTGTAGTTTTACAAAAACGATGAAACGTCTTGAGCACCCTGAACATTAAGGCGTTTTTCCGGTTCGATGAAAAATTCTCACGGTTGAATCAAAAACAATGAAATTTAATTTGAAGAAACTGCTCAAAACCTTTCGGCTGCTTATTTGTCTGGCTTGGTTGGTTGCCGATCATACGGCAGAAGGCCGAACACTCCTCTTTAAACTGGCTCAGCCGGCCGCCAAACGCGGAGCCTCGGAAATGCTGACCGGTATCGGGGCAGTGGACCAAGTGCTGGCAGCCGCGGGAGTCGAGCGCATTGAGCCTCTTTTCAAAGTCAACCTCCCTGAAAGCTCCGAGCTCAAAGATTGGTATGTTTGCAGCGTTTCTGAAAGTGCAGATTTTCAGCATCTGATCAATCGGCTGATGGAGACCCGCTTTGTGGCGGCGGCGCAGCCAAATCATGTCTTCCGCCTGCATTACGAACCCAACGATTCCCTTTACCCGCAGCAATACGCCCTGCAAAAGATTCGTGCGGCTCAAGCCTGGGATCTCCAACGCGGCAGCAGATCGGTGATCGTCGGCGTCATCGACACCGGCATAGATTATCGCCATCCGGACTTGGAGGGAAGCCTCTGGATCAATCCTGCGGAAAATCCGAACGGCCGCGATGACGACGGCAACGGTTTTGTCGATGATCTCTACGGCTGGGACTTTACCGATGCGCCGAATTATCCGGACGGCGGCGATTACCTGCAGCGAGACGACGATCCTATGGACGAGCACGGCCACGGTACGGCTATTGCGGGTTTGATTGCCGCGCGTACCGACAACGGTATCGGGATCGCCGGCTTGGCGCACGGATGCCGCGTCATGAACCTGCGCGCTTTTACAGCGTCCGGATATGGCGAGGAAGATGATGTCGCTGCGGCGATCCTTTATGCGACGGCGAACGGCGCTCAAGTCATCAACATGAGCTTCGGCGATGTATTTGTGTCGCGTTTGATGGAAGATATCGTGCGCTATGCAGCCGCCCAAGGCGTGATTTTAGTTGCCTCTGCCGGTAATTCGGGGACAGACGAGATTCATTATCCCTCGGGCTATGCCGAAACGATTTCCGTCGCTGCAACGGATGAAAACGATCAGCCGGCCTCTTTTTCGAATTACGGCGGCACCATCGATCTCGCGGCGCCGGGCAGCGCGATTATCAGCACTTCTTTGAAGGGCGGCTATGCCAAATGGAACGGCACCTCCTTTTCGGCGCCTTTTGTATCAGCTGCGGCGGCGCTGCTGTTGTCACAACGGCCCAATCTCTCAGCGGATGCCGTGCGCGCCGTGCTGGTCAACTCTGCCGATGATCTTGGAGCGCCCGGCTGGGACGACCGGTTCGGCGCCGGACGATTGAACGTTTACCGCGCGCTGACCTTACCCGACGGCGCAATCGCGCAGATTCTTGTTCCGGCATTGGATGCAGGACTGGCGTATGGTCCGATTAACATCATCGGCTCGGCGTGGACGCCTCTCTTTCTCGGCTATCGTTTGGAATTCGGTTACGGCACGTCGCCAAAGAGTTGGACTACCCTTGCCGAAGGGTTAGAGCCCGTGATCGAAGGCGTACTTGGGCGTTGGGAAAAGCTGCCCGAGCAGGAGGGCGAGATTTCTCTTCGTCTGGTGGTCAAGGATCGCCGCAATCGAGAGACGACGGCACAAACGCGACTGTTCATCGATCACACCGTGCCGGAGATCAGTTCCGTCACCGTGCTGCCCATGCTGGATGCCGATCGACGCGCCGTGCTGATTCAATACGAAACCGACGACCTCTGCGAAGGGTCTTTATTTTACCGAATCCGCGGCGAGAGCGAATTTCACGAGCTGCCGCTGACCTACCGCACGCGCACCCTGCGTCGATTGCTCAATCAGGAGAAGGTCGAGGGAGAGATCGAATTCAAGGTTGCCGCGCGTAACGGCGCCGGTCTGATCTCGATCGACGACAATCAGGGCCTTTTTTATCGCGCCGATCTGTCCCTGCCGCCCATAGATACCGGCTTGTTGACGGAAAAGAACATTATCCTGCCTTTCGGTCGACTTTTAGGCAAAAGCAGCGATTTCGACGCGGACGGTCGACCTGAGATAATTCTATCGGTCGGCGAATCGGGTGCCGTTGGTCCGATTAAGCTTTTCGAATGGGATGGGACGGCAATGCAGGAGGTCTTTGCCTCGGCCTTTCCGCTCATTCCGCGCGACGTCGGCGATGCGGACAGCGACGGGGTACCGGAGCTGCTGGCCGGCTACGGCATCGACAGCTATTTGTTCGCCGGCTCCGGCGTCGGCGATTTTCCCGCTCAGCTCAAAGCAGTTTGGCGAGGCGACGGGGTTCGTCAATATTGGGCGAGCCGTATCGCTGATACGGACCTCGACGGTCGGGCAGAGATCATTATGCGCGTCGTACAGACGAGCGGCGAATCCTTTGATCGCTGGGAAGTGCGCGAATGGAATGAACGCGGCGAATTCGAAACAGCAGCCGTGCTTGCCAATCCGACCAAAGGAGAAAATTTCAACGGCGTGCCGCACTGCGAGGTTGCCGATTTTGACGGCGACGGCCGCTTGGAGATTTTATTCGGCGACAGTGACGGCGACGTCTATATTTACGAAAATCGGAGAGATAATATTTTCATTGCCGAATGGCAGGATCGCCTGCCTTTGCTCGATGCGATTGACTATCTCGCAGTCGGCGATTTCAACGGCGACGGCATCAGCGATTTTGCCGCCGGCTGCCATTCGGATCCGAATCTCAATACCGAACACGACTATGATGCACGGCATTGGTGCATCCGCGTTTATCTTCATGAGGCAGACAACCGTTACCGCGCGGCTGCGGAACAGCGTATTTTCGGCTTTGCCTCACCACGCAGCTATCTCAGCAGTCTTTCGGCCGGTGATCTCGACCGCGACGGTAAAGATGAGCTTTTTGTGACCGCTTTTCCCGACTTTTACATTTTTCGCTTTCAGAATGACGAGCTGCAGCCGATTTATCATCATCTGAACGCCCAGAATGCCGCCGTGCTGGCGGAAGATCTCGACGGCGACGGCCGCAAAGAGCTTTTGCTCGGTGACGGCAGCGAACTACAGGCCATGATTTCGGCTGACGAGGGAGCTGCTCCGGCGGTGCCGGCAGGTCTGTCGGCGCGGCCGCTGGATGAGCATCGCGTCCGCTTGTCCTGGCGCGCAGTGGAAGGTGCAGATCTTTATCGCCTCTACAAAGGCCGTCGACAGGACAACTTGACTCTGACGGCAGAAACGTCGCAGACCGTCTATTTCGATGAGTATGTTAAAGAAGATACGCTCTATTATTATGCGGTCCAAGCCGTGGATCTGCAAAAGCAGCCCCCGCACAGTCGCCTCTCCAAGACGGTTACCGCACAACCCGGCGTGCGCCCGCAATTGATTTCGGCAGTTTGCGAGGCCGCTACGGCAGTTCGTCTGACTTTTTCCAAAGCCATGGGCGTCTCGGCCAAGGATGCGGCAAACTATCGGTTGAACAGGCAGAGCAGGCCGAGCTCGGCAGCAGAGGCTGCCGGTGGAAACGAGTGGGTTCTTTCTTTTGCCTCCCCTTTGGCTGAGGGGCAATCCATCATCGAATGCCTTAGCCTTGCCGACCGCAACGGCGTGCCTATGGATTCGACGAAAAGCTCGGCAGAGTTTTGGGTGCCGGCGCCGACGGTTTATCCTTTCCTGCAGCAGGCCGATTTTTATAATGACGGCGTTCGTTTGATGTTCAATACCGAGATGAATATCGAATCGCTGAACGATACGGCTCATTATTGCATCAATGGAAAACGCGTCGCGGAGGTGCAGGCGCTTTCCAAGCGGGAGTGTATCGTGACTCCGTTGCAACAGCCGGCGGCGGGCGACACCCTGCGGGTGACGGTGCGCAACCTGCGCGCTGAAAACGGCAGAACGATTCGTCTCGGCCGCGGAGATTCGATTGTGCTTATCGTTCCCAAACAGGATCAGACATCGCGGGGGATCTCTGTTTTCCCCAATCCTTGTCCGGCATCGGCGGAAACCGCTTTCGTTACCTTTGTCGGATTGTCGGCAGGAGAACAGTTGGTTATTATGACCTCGGAAGGGCACAGGGTGAAGACGCTGCGGCAGTCAGAGGCAACCCATTCCCTGAGGTGGGATTTGACCAACGATAAAGGCGAGCGGGTAGCTCCGGGAGTCTATTTGTTTCGCAGCTCCGAACGGCATCGGTTCGGCAAAGTGGCGATCGTGCGATGAAAAAGCCTGTCGTCGGTCTGACCGGGACGCTCGGCAGCGGCAAAAGTTTGGCAGCACAGATGATGCGCGATCGCGGCGCCTGCATCGTGGATATGGATCAGGTCGGCAAGTGGGTGGTCGATCATGATCCTGCAGTTCGCAAAGAGCTGCAACGCGTTTTCGGGTCCGGCATCTTTGATTCAGAGGGCCGACTCCGCCGCAGCGAACTGGCGCAGATCGTGTTCAACGACAAGGAAGCATTAGCGCGGCTGAATGCGGCCGTGCATCCTGCCATGGTCAACCGTGCGGTACAGGAGGTGGAGAAAGCCAAGCGCTTGGACTGTCGCTGTGTGGTGGTCGATGCTGCCCTTTTATTCGAGTTGGGGTTTGAACGTTATTGCGATTTGACGGTTTTTGTCGATGCGCCCCTTCAAGTCTGCCTTGAGAGGGCGGTTCGTTTCAAAGGCTTTAGTCGGGAGCAGGCACTGGCCCGCATTGCCGCGCAATGGCCGGCGGAGCGAAAGCGCGCCATGGCCGACCGAGTGCTCGACAACAGCGGCTCCTCGGCAGATTTGGAACGTCAGGTCGATGAATTGATGGATTTTATCAGTAAGAACTACTGATTGTCAACATGAGGGGGGTTCAGAATAGACCGGCGGTAGCGGCGGCTCTGAGTCTCTTGCTCGGCATGATTGCCGCCGAACGCATTAACATACCGACTGCGGCTGCTTGGAGTATTGCAGTCGCCTGCTTTTTCTCCTTACTATTTGCCTACTTTCGGCAAAAGAAACGATGTTTCTGGGCTCTCGGCGTTGTCGCGCTTGGCTCGTTAGGGGTGATTTTGGTCAACCGCCAACACCGATCGCCGTCCTCGTTCGATATAAGTTCCTACGCCGATATTCCACGACTTACGGCATTGGAGGGCGTTGTCTGCTCATTGCCGGAGGAAACCGAAAGCGGCGCAACAGCCATCGTACAGGCGGACAGCGTATGGATCGACGGCGTCGGTCATTCCGCCTGCGGTCGCTGCCTGGTGCGCTGGTTCTACAGACCGGAGGACCTGCGTTATGGGGACCGCATCGTTGCCCGAGGCAAGTTGCGATTACCCGCCGGCGAGAGGAACCCAGGCGATTTTAATTACCGCCGCTACTTGTCGGCCCAAAGGATTTCGGCGCTTTTTTATGTCGTCTCTCCAAGCGACTTTTTGCGGCTTAGGCGCGGAGAAGGCAACCCTTTTATGCGCTTGATAGTGTCGCCGGTGCAGCGGTTTGCCGTCGGACTGATCGATCGTGAGATCGGCGGTCGAGAGGGAGCATTGCTCAAAGGGCTGCTCTTGGGATTACGGCGAGACATCGATGTCGAGGTTCATGAAGCGTTTGCCGATCTCGGCGTCATCCATGTCTTGGCGGTTTCGGGACTGCACGTCGGATTCGTTTCGGCGCTGCTTGTCGGCTTGTTCGGACTTTTTCGCCTGAGAGAGCCTTGGCGGAGTCTTGCAGCACTGGCCGGATTATTCTTTTATGCTGCGCTCACCGGCTTCAAGCCGCCCGTCTTTCGTGCGACGATCATGGCGGCTATTTATTTGACCGGCAGATTGCTGCAAAGAAAAGCTGATCTGTTTAATACCTTGGCCGTCGCAGCAATTATTATTCTGCTCATTGAACCCCTGCAGCTTTTTGAGATCGGCTTTCAATTGAGTTTTGCAGCTGTCCTGGGCATCGGTTTCTTTTACGGCGAGTTAATGCGTCCCTTTGAAAAAAGCATGCGTCGCCTTCAGGAGCAGGGGAGAAGTCTAGTGCGTGCTGCCATCTCACTGCTCATGGTGTCCGTGTCAGCGCAGATCGCCACCCTGCCGCTGACGATCGCTTATTTCAACCGTATTTCTCTCTATTCTCTGCCCGCAAATCTTCTCGTCGTACCTACGGTGCAGCTTGTCGTGATCTGGGGATTCCTCATGTTGCTTATTGCTCCCCTTACCGCGGCGGCCGCCTCTTGTCTTGCCAACCTGCTCTGGCTGACCTTGAAAATGCTGATTCATATAGTGCAATGGGCTGCCGATCTGCCCTACGCTTCCCTGACGGCGGGTTCCTCTTCGGCGCCCTATTTCCTCTTGGTCTTGTGTTGCTTTTCTATTTTTTATGCATGGAGCGGGCGCCGCTGGAGGTTCCCAGTAATAGGAGCGGCTCTTGTCGCTTTGAATCTGATCGTTTGGCGAGCCGCATTGGCGCCGCCGCGCGGCCTGCTGCTGACGTTTCTGGATGTGGGACAGGGCGACGCAATTCTCTTCCAGTTTCCCAACGGCAAGACCATGCTGGTGGATTGCGGCGATCGTACGGAAACCTTTGATGCCGGACGATCGATTGTTGTACCTTACCTTCGGCGTCACGGTGTCCATAAACTGCACACGCTGGTGCTGACGCACCCCCACGCCGATCACATCGCCGGAGCCGAGTATCTGTTGCAACATCTATCGGTTGGACGCGTCGTTTGGAACAATGTGCCTTCCCGTGACCCCTCTGCAGCGGTTATCGACAGTCTTTTGCAGGCGCTCAAGCTGCCGATCAAACGCGTAAGCGCCGGCGACACGCTGCTGCTGGATGAGGAGGCGGTTGTAATGGTCATGCATCCGCCGCTCCGCAGCGCCGAAGAACCCGTCCAAAATATCAACAACGAATCGATTGTCCTTAAATGCGTCGCTTTCGGCTTTTCGGTTCTTTTGACCGGCGATTCAGAGATCCCCGCCGAAACGGAGATGATCAGCCGCTACGGTCCGCTTTTGACCGCCGACATTCTCAAACTCGGTCATCACGGCAGCGTTACGGCAAGCGGCAAAGAGTTTCGCCTTCTCGTGGCCGCCAAGACCTCGATCGTTTCTGTGGGCAGAGGAAACCGCTTTGGCCTGCCGTCCAGAAAGCTCATGAAGGAGATCAGCCGCGAAAGTCAACTCGTTCGCACGGACGAGAACGGCGCCGTACAATTTCTCATTCGACCTGAGGGAATTTCTCGCCTGCGCTGACTCGGACTCGGAGCCGCTTGCATCTTGGCGATTCTATCGCTATATTGCCGCAGGCATAACCGAGGAGCATGCGGCATTATCATGAAACTTGCGGGATACAAAAAGATCAGGCTGTTGTCTGCCGGATCGCACTGGTCGCATTTCGAGGCGGTCGATGCCGCACTCGGCGTGCGCGTATGGCTCTTGGTCTTTAGATTCCCTGCCGAAGATGAGAGCCTTTCAGCCCTGAAATCGATCGTGCGCGAGTCCGCGATCCTGAACCATCCGAATATTCTTACTCCTCTGGATGCAAAACGAATCGACAACGCTCTCCTTTTGGTCTTTCCCGTTTTTGCAGGCGAGTCTCTTCAGAGTTTGATTCTGCGGGGTGTTCCCATCGTCGAACGGCGCGTAACAGCGGTTCTAAAACAGACGGCTGCCGCGCTGCAGTTTGCCCGCATCCGCGGCTTTGTTCATGGTCTGCTATCGCCGGAGCTGGTTTTCTTGTCCAACACCAGCGATGAGGTTAAGGTGCTCGGCTTCGGCCTGGGGCGTTTTTTGCTTTCGTTTGTCCAGACCATTGATTCCGACAAGACCCTGCCTTCGGTGTGCAAAGTCGACGACGCCTTTGCATTGGGGGCATTGGCTTATCAAATGCTTATCGGCAAGATTATCCCCGAGCTATCGCCGGAAAAGGCGGCGCTTTTGCACCCGCCGAAAGAGATCAATCCCAAGCTTTCTCGGCCGCTTTCCGATCTCGTCTGCTCGCTGATGGAAGTCGATGAACGTCGTCGAGCGCCGATCAGCCGCGTCGTCGATTTGTTGCTGCCTCAGCCGCTGGAGGAAGAAACGGATAGAGCGCCTGAAAAGGGATCGACGTCAATTCTTGTCGGACGATTGCAGAAGTTGAAAAAAAATCTGCAGATGCGCAGTTCGCGCGGAAAGTGGGCGGTGGTCGTAACCGTTTTATCTTTGATGATGGTTACAATCCTTACCTCCGTATTGATGCGCTATGCCTCCGGCGGCCTTAAAAACGCAAACCGCGAGGAGTATTTTAAAATTATTCAAGAGGCCGCGGAACCCAATTTTGCTTCTTCTGAAAACGAAAAAGTGAATCAGGTTGCTCAGCAGCCCGCTCGTTTACCGGTCAATCCATTAATAATCGATGAATCGCCGGTCGAAAAAAGTACGGAAAGAAACAGTGCGGTTTTCGTTTTTCCCCGTCCTTTGTTCGCAGACCGAATTCGAATTGACAATGGCGAACTGCAGCCCTTGCCGGCGTCTCTCGAAATCCCTTTCGGTACGCGTCGCATTGCATTCTATGATTCCGAGTTCGGCTTGGTATGGGAGACTGTGAGAACATTTGACCCGCAATCGGAAAGAACGGTCAGTTTTTCGCCGCAGGAGATCGGAATGGGCGAATTGGCGGTGGTGTTGCAGGATGCTGAAAAATACGGCTATGTCTATGTGACCATCGATGGGGAAAAGCAAATGACCACTCCATGTCGGGTACAACTTTCCGCAGGCAGGCATCATGTCCGTATTTATAGACAAAACAAAATAGTCGCTCCAACAGATACTGTTGTGTTGATTACGCCGTTGAAAAGGGCAACCATTCCGGCAACGATTATTCAGGATACCGGTCAATAGAAGGGATTATGCATCCGGCGGCTTCACAAAGACTTTTTTCCTTTTTGGGATTTCTTTTCTTCTTTTCTGTTATCGGCTCAGCACAAGAACTTGCGATTGTCGAAACGGTCCCGCGTCCCAACCAGGTCGATGTTTCAGCATTTTCCAACATTACTCTAAGATTTAACCGGCCGATTTCTGCGGATTGGCTTAACGAAAGTACCCTC
>JAPDPN010000003.1:47525-53722 GCA_034506455.1 Candidatus Zhuqueibacterota bacterium
GATCTGCTTTATGCTCAGCTCGGTTATGCCGAACCGCGCGGGGTCGCCGTGCATGACTATAACAACGACGGCTGGATGGACATCGCCGTTGTTTTGCGCAACGAAGATCAACGCAGCGGCTTAATTTATGTGAACGACGGCACCGGTCGATTCCCCACGCAGCGCCCGCCGGTGGTTTCATTCAGCAAAGAAAAAGCATCTGAGAGCATTTTTGCCGCCGACCTCAACCGCAGCGGTTTTATCGACATCGGTTTCGGGTATTCTTTAAATCCTGCCAAGGTTGAGGTGTTCATCAACGACAATGTATTAAGCCTAAAGCCTTGGCGTGTTCTCGACAATCTCAACGCCGATTTGGAACTGGGTGCAGCGGCTGACCTGACCGGAGACGGAAACACAGATCTCGTGATGGGCGATTTTAGTGTAGGCGACGTAATCTTTGCCGCCTTTACCGGCGTGCAGAAAGACGGAACCTATCTGTTGCCGACCTATTCCGCTCCCAAACGCTTAACGGCGGTCCAGTTCTTGAACTCTATGGAATTAGCCGACATCGATGCCGACGGCGATTTGGACATTGCCGCCACCGGCAGCGAAAAGAATCAACTGCGATTTTTATGGAACAGCGCCGCCGACTTTCAGGCCACCCAGGCGACGATTCCTTCCTTCCCTGCCAAGTTGGTCACCGGCGATGTGAACGCCGACGGCGCTCTTGATATCGTCGTGGCCGATACGACAGGCCTGTTGACGTTTTTGATTAATGACGTGCTTTCTTATCAGCCGCCGAGTCGACCGACGGCAATTGCGCCCGCTGATCGCGCCCATACAAGCGAACAGCAGCCTCTCCTACGTTGGCAGGTCCCCTCTGATCCCAATGCGAACGATTCGTTGCAGTTTCGGATTACGCTGCAGGGGCCTGACGGCGTCAGGATTTTTACCTCCTGGGAAACTCCCGATGCTTTTTCGCCGTCCGCCAAAATTCGCCAAGGACAGGGTGAGGTGAGCTTTCGAGTGCCGCAGGCTCTGGCAGAAGGCAGCTATCGCTGGTCGGTAGAAGCTTTCGATGGTCTGTTTTGGAGCGAACCGTCTCCGGTCCGTCGTTTGACCGTCGACAGCACGCCGCCGCAGTGGATCGACGTCTCTTTTCCCGATGCTGTTTTCGACAATCGCTGGCTCACTCTCGAGGATGCGCTGGTTCGCCTTCGGGTCGTTTTCCGCGAGGCCAATCCGCACAAAATCAGCATCCTTGGCGGAAGCTTGGGCGGTCCATTTTTCTTTGATGCTCCCGCAGGCGGCCAATCGGTAACCGCCACGCTGAGCTTTGCTCCTTCCATGGGACCGGACGGCGAATACCCCTTGACCTTGACGCTGACCGACTCGGCCGGCCAAGAAGCGCAAATGGAAAAAACAGTCGGTATCGACCGCAACCCTCCGACCGGTGCGCAGACACGCGTCGACGCATCAATCAGCGCGAGCAGGACTTTTCGCGTCTATTGGAGCGGCGGCACCGACGGGACCGGCAGCGGTTTATCCGGTGAGTACGCCGTTCAATATCGTCAAGACGACGGTCCCTGGACGCTTTGGCTGCAGCGGACAACCAAGCGCGATTCCCTGTTTACCGGTGTGAACGGCAGTCGCTACAAATTCGAGGCTGCCGCCTATGACCGCGTGGGACGGCGTGAACTTTTACGTAATCAGGCGGAAGCTGCAGTGCTCGTCAAACAATACGCCTTTGATCAAACGCCGCCGGCGGCTCCCATTAATCTGCGGGCCAACGGTGCCAATCCGAGTCCGTGGCAAACCGCCAACCGCTTTTTGATCAGCTGGATGGTGCCGGCGGATGAGACCGGCATCCATTCTTCCTTTCTCAAACTGGGCGCACCGCCGACCGGAAACAGCGACTATGAGCAACGCGCCTCGGGGTATGGACCGGTGGAAATCAATATCACGAGCGACGGTCGCACACCGCTTTTCGTCTGGCTCTCGGACAGCGCCGGAAATGTCGACTATCGCAACCGAGCATCGGTGCTTTTGCGCCGCGATGCGACGCCGCCTGCGTTGCAGAGCTTCATTGTCGATTCGCCAAGGCCGAACGGCATAGCCGCAGATCAGACGCCATGGTATAATCTTCAATCGTTCAATCAACTGGTTGTCGGCGTCACCTACTTGGAGAGTTTTCCCGACAAAGTCATTTTGCGGACTGACGGCTTGGGCGACAGTCTGGTCAATCGAGGCGCGGCTGTCGGGAGCGGTTCGCCCAGAAAATCAACCTTTTCTGTACCGGTTGTCGGCGCTCAAAGCAGGAGTTATCTCTTTAGAGCCGTCGTTGCGGATTCGGCGGGCAATCGTGCCGAAGGCATGTTGAGGCTCGGTCTCGACGGAACGCCGCCGAGCGGGTCGATCGCTTCATCGCCCTCCCTCAGCACAACCGATACGTTTACGGTGAGCTGGAGTGCAGCCAATGACGGCAACGGCAGCGGCGTAGTTCGCTATGACATTTACAGCAAGACTGCAGGCGGAAATTGGCAGCTTTGGCACACAGCTTCTGCGCCCGGAAAAAGGACCTTTACGGGTCAGGATAAACAAACCTACTTTTTTGAAGCGGTTGCCGTTGACCTGGTCGGGTTGAGCGAGACTTTGTCGAGCGCCGGCGAATGCAGCACCCGCGTTGATTTTGCCGCTGCAGACCGAGAAGCCCCTCCACCGCCGCTTAATCTGCGCGCCAACGGCAGCAACCCGAGCCCATGGTCGAACAATCCGGTGTTTACCATTACGTGGCAGAATCCCGCCGATGCAACGGGCATCGTCAGGGCGTTGTGGAAAATCGGACAACCGCCTGCCGTTGATTACGATACCACCGGAAGCGCCGCGGCGACCGGAACCCTGCAGATCCGCCTGACAGCCTCAGGAAAGCAGATACTCTATCTCTGGCTGATCGACGGCGCCGGCAACACAAACTTTCGCAATGCCGCAACGGTGTTGCTCCGCTATGACGGCGTTCCGCCCGCCTTTTCTTTGACGCGGTTTGTCAATCCTTCTTTCGGGAACAAGTGGTACAATCCTCTCCGCGATTCTAATGTCATCTTTGAAGTGACCTATCAGGAATCTTTTCCGCACACCCTCTCGCTTGCGGCGCCGGAATTGGGCTTTTCGTTTTCCACATCAGAATTGACGGCAGGATCGGGTGTGAAAAAGGAAATTCCGTTTGCTATTGCCGGAAAAGCCGACGGCAATTATTTATTACGGGCGGCTTTGACGGACAGCGCGGGCAACAGGGCGGAGGCCGTCGATACGCTGCGTTTGGACGGCACCCCGCCGTTCGGTGCCCGGGCGGTATCTCCGCCGATTTCCGCTGCTTTGACTTTTAACGTCCAGTGGTCACCAGGGCAGGATGCCGGCGTCGGGTTGGACGGCCGTTACGATGTTTTTGTCAAGCAGAACGATGAGGGTTGGAGGGTTTGGCTGAACGATTTCCCCGGCCTCATCGCTCCCTTTACGGGCCAGGACGGGAACCGCTACGCCTTTGAGGTCTTGGCGCGCGACAGGCTGGGAAACAAGGAGCAACAGACAGGGCAAGCTGAATCCGTTACGTTGATCGATGTGAACTCTTTTGATAATACGCCACCTGATGCGCCGATCGATCTGCGGGCAGGAAACGCCAATCCCAGTCCATGGCAAAAAAGCCGCATTTTTACGCTCACCTGGACTTCACCGCCGGATCCGTCGGGTATTGCCCGCGCTTTTTACAAACTTGACAGTCCGCCCTCGAGCAACGTCGATACGACCGGCTCCTTGGCGAGCATTCCGCCGGTTACCGTTGCGGCTACTCGCCAAAACGGCCAAAGGCTCTTCCTTTGGCTGATGGACGGCGCCGGTAATGTGGACTATCGTAATTATGCTTCGGTTCTGCTGCGATATGATGCCGTGCCGCCGACGATCGACAGCCTCGTGCTGAGTGATCCGCGGCCCGCTGCCGACGACATGTGGTACAATACGCGTGTTGCCCCGCAAAAGGCTACCCTTTTGGTCTATGGGCGCGACGCCAATTTGGCGAGTGTCCGTTTGACTCCCTCGGCTCTTTTTGCGCCCTCGGAAGTTTCGCCCAATTCGACGGCGCCGACCGCAGCCTTTTCGCTTTCTTTTCCCAATTTTGAAGATGCGCTGATCGATCTGACTGTGACGCTTATCGACAGCGCCGGCAACACCGCCGAAGCTGTTAAGCGGCTGGGACTCGACGGTACTCCGCCGCGCAACACAAAGGCGCAATCGCCGGATACCGTGGCCCCCGGTGAATTCGTGGTTTTCTGGAACGCAGACCAGATCGTAGAGAACGGCTCCGGCCTCAGCGGCGTCTATTCAGTTCGACTTAAAATCAACGATCAACCCTGGACCGTTTGGAATGCCCAATACCGCGGCACTTCTGCAACATTCATCGGTCAGGAGGGCAACCGCTACGCCTTTGAGGTGGCCGCCTATGACCGAGTCGGCAATTGGGAAGGGTTTACCGGAACGCCGGAAAGCGTCACGTTTGTGACCAAAAAGGACCGCGATACGGAGCCGCCTCCGGCACCGGAAGCCGTCACCGTAAACGGCCAAGACCGCTGCCCATGGAGCAATTCTGCTGATTTTCTGGTCAATTGGAAACAGCCGATTGATCCCAGCGGCATTGCTCGACTGTTTTATAAATTTTACTCGCCGCCGACACAACCTAATGACTATTCGGGAAGCGCGTCGGCAACCCCGCCGGTCCGTATTACGGCGCCGAGTGAGGGAGAAATCCCCGTCTATCTCTGGCTGCAGGACGGCAGCGGCAACGCAGATCATCGTCTGAATGCGAGAGCGGTCCTGCGCTACGATGCCACGGCGCCGACGATTTTGCAGGCGGCATTTACCAATGCCGTCAACGGCAAATGGTTCCATCCCGATTCAACCAATCACGCGATGCTTTCGCTTCGTTACGGAGAAGCTCGGCCCGAATCCCTCGTCCTTTCCTTCGCCGGTATGGAAACCCCAAAGATCATCCTTTCCTCACTGGCGCCTGGGCAGGAAGTTCCGCTCTCCATGCCTGTAGTTATTGCAGATCTGGATGAAGGGTGCCGAATGCTTTACCTGGCGCTGACCGACAGCGCCGGAAACCGTGCTCTGGATTCCTTGGCTGTATGCCTCGATTCGAGACCTCCCTATGGGGCTAAAGCCCTTTCCCCAAGCCGCAGCGCTTCGGCGCGCTTTACCATCAGCTGGAACGAAGCTCCAGGTGAAGACGAAGGCAGCGGCTTGTCGGGTGAGTATGATCTGCGCATGTCCGTCAATCATGGCCCCTGGTTCGACGTTTTGACGCGCGCCAAGACCTTCTCTTACGTTTACGTGGGCGCCCACGGCAACATTTTTTCCTTTGAAGCTGCAGCTTGGGACCGCGTCGGCAACCGCGAGCCGTTTACGGGTATTCCCGAGAGCGAGACGGTCGTCGACACAACCTTTGACGATCGAACGGCACCGCCGCCGCCGATCGGATTGAACGTCGCCGGAGCCAATCCCAGCAAATGGCAAAACTCGCCCGATTTCACGGTTGAATGGCGGCATCCGTCCGATCCCAGCGGCATCGCCATGGCTTATTGGAAGCTGGGCTCGCCGCCTGTACATGAGCGCGACATTACCGACAGTCTTGCGGTAGAAGAAGAGACGGGTAAAATTATCGTACGCCTGTCGAACGAAGGAGCTTATCCCCTCTATGTCTGGCTGAAGGACGGCAGAGGAAATGCCGACCGCGCCTCAGCTGCCTCCATTTTGTTGCGATACGATGCAACGCCGCCTATATTGGGTACGCCGCAGCTTCTGATTCAGTCGCAGTTGCCGAATTATATCAACCCGAAAAAGACGTCGATCGTACCGATACGGATCGGTTTTCGAGAGTTACACCCCGATTCGCTTCTGTTTTGGAGTGAAAGCCTGGGCACCAATCGAATCTCTCTTGGAAGCGCGATTAACGATACCGTGCAGTTCAATATCTCGGTGGCTGAAGTATCGGACGGACTTCATCGGCTCTTTATCTCTCTAAAGGACAGCGCCGGTAACCGGAGCGGAAAAGATTCGCTAATCTTCCATCTCGACAGTCGTCCGCCCGTCATCAATCTTATGGCCGCCGATACGTTGACGGAAGAATCGCGCACCCTCACGCTGCGCGCTGTCGTTTCGGACAATGACAC
>JAPDPN010000004.1:0-53504 GCA_034506455.1 Candidatus Zhuqueibacterota bacterium
TTGGAAAAACATTTAAACGATAAAAGAGATCGGAGCGAAAATTGCCCTTATTCACCTCTTCCTGCAGGTCACGGTTGGTGGCGGCAATAACGCGCACGTCCACTTTGATTTGCTTTGTGCTTCCCAAACGTTCAAAGGTACCGTTTTCCAGCACGCGCAACAGCTTTGCCTGAGTTTCGATGGGCATTTCACCGATTTCGTCCAGGAAAATCGTCGAGCCGTCGGCCACTTCAAAGCGGCCGATCTGCCGAGTGAGCGCGCCGGTATAAGCGCCTTTTTCGCGACCGAAAAGCTCGCTTTCCATGAGCGAGGCCGGCATTGCAGCACAATTGACCACTACCAATGGGCGGTCCTTGCGGGGACTCATACTGTGGATGTACCGCGCCAAAAGCTCCTTTCCGGTTCCGGTCTCACCCAGAATTAGAACGGTGGAGGTGGTCTGTGCGACTTGCTTCGCCTGAGCCAGAATATTTTGCATAACCTTGCTTTCGGCAACAATATTGCCGTGCTCGGCAACCATGCGAATCTCATTGAGAAGATAAACGTTTTCCGCTTCGAGCTTTTCCTTCAGAAGGCGGATCTCTTCCAACGCGTCGCGCAGCTTTTGCTCGGCTTGCTTACGTTCGGTAATATCCTGGACGATTCCGGATGCAAAAATAACCTCGCCTTTACTGTTTTCGATTCGATCTCCGGGATGAGCCCAAACATGGATGATCTTATCTTTTCCGCGTCGCAGACGGAACTCGCATTCTTTAAACTTGTTTTCTTTTATAAAGGCTTGATGCACATTCAAAACGGTCTCTCGATCCTCTTCATGAACGGTTGATTCAAGGAGCTCGTAGAGGTTGCCTGAAAATTTCCCATCGTCGATGCCGAAGATTCGAAAAAATTCTTCCGATCCGCTAAATTGATTCGCAGCGAAATCCCAAGTCCAGTGTCCAAGATGAGCAATCGCCTGTGAACGCTTGAGCTGCAGTTCGCTGAGCCGGACCACTTCGTCCATCTTGTGCTTATAGAGCGCCATTTCGATGGTCGTACGCAAGGTCTGATCATCGAAGGGTTTGACGATATAACCGAACGTTTCGGCTTCTTTGGCGCGAAACAGGGTGGCGTCATCAGCATAGGCGGTCAGAAAGACAACCGGTCGATGGTACAATTCTCTAATTTTGATTGCCGCATCAATACCGTTCATCTCGCCGCTGAGACGAATGTCCATTAACACCAAGTCCGGCGCAAGATCGCCGGCTATTTCAACGGCTTTTTCGCCGCTCGTTGTTCGACCTAATACCTGATAACCAAGATGGATAAGTCGACTTTTAATATCCTCAGCAACGACCGGCTCATCTTCGACAATAAAGATCTTGGAGTCTTTAGGCATATCGAGCTACCTGGTTTTGCATAGACTAAATCAATATGACCATAGTGAGATTTAAAAGAATAGAGAATAATCTTGATGAAACCTGAAAAAAAACGTTTCCCAATCGACGAATCAAAAAGAGCAAAGTGTGGTCTCGGAATACCGTTTTATATTACAAAAGCGGATTGTTAAAAGCAAGCTCGAAATCCTTTTCGACTTGAAAACAATCCGAGTGATTAAAAAATTATAGATCTTTAAGTATGTTGGGAATTTTTAGAGAACCTTGGGAATGAACCGGTATCTGACGGCAGAGGCATAGTCCCGATAGGCGGGATCCTGCAAAAGCAGTTTTTCTTCAGCGATCGCCCGCCAAAATTGCCCTGCAATTATGAAAACTAAAAGAGCAATATTCCAAATACTGGTATTACCCAACACGTAGCCAAAGTAGAAGAAAATTTCCGCGCTGTAAAGCGGATGCCGAACGATCCGATAAGCGCCGCAACGCTGGATCGACCGGTTGGCCGGAATAATGCCGAAACTTCGTCCTAAGCTCCCGAGAGAAAAGATGACGCCGATGATACCGATGCTTTGTACGCCGATTGCAACCGCAAGAGGAACAACAGCGGAATGAGATGGACGAAAACTCATGGCCGCCAACAGAACTGCAAACGGAATAAGCCAATCGAGAATTTTACGCGAAGTCTGCCTGCTTTCCCTTCGAATCAGAAAAAACACCATCAATAATGAATTATGCACCAAGACCGCCATATTCAAAAAAGTGACCTCTTGGCGTAAAGCAAAAGTCAAGGCTAATACCAGGCGAAACCAAAAAACAGCCAAGAGAAAATTCAGCGGCCAATGGAGCAGGCTGCGCAGAGAATCGGGGTGAATTTTATGGCTCCTGTCGATTTCAATCTGCACGCGGGAGCCGACCTTTAGCCCGGCCGCAGTCGTCCAACCTGCCGCACCTTCAAGAACCGCCTGCGCAGCTTTAGGAAAGAAAACCATTTTCTTAGGTGCTATGTTTTGGGCAATCTCGATTACTTTTCCATCAGCATCAACGGCCACTGCGTCGAGGGGATATCTCATTCCAAAGGTGTGAATACTCCGGCAGGGCGAAAAGAGCAGCAAAAGATTGCGCAACGGCTCGTTGGTTCCCAATAAACCGACCGCCCGGCTGACAGGATTGGCGGCGTGAGCTATGATAAAAGGCAGGATTTTCTTATCCGGAAGAAGGGCAATCGGCATAAACAGAATCAGCTTTATTTAGCAAAGGTATCGAGAATCATGATTACGGCAGGGCCGATGAGGACGATAAACAGAGCCGGCAGAATGAACATCACCAGCGGCAGCAGCATTTTCACACTGGCCTTGGCGGCGTTTTCTTCTGCACGTTGATGAATTCTGGTCCGCAACGCCTCGGCTTGTGCGCGCAGGGTGCTTGCAATGCTGGTTCCCAGCTTATCGGCCATGATCAATGCACCGACCAGGATGCGCAGATCTTCAACTCGGTTGCGGTCGCTCATGCCTCGGAGTGCCTTCTCACGCGTCTGGCCTATTCTCAAGTCCTGAGCAGCGCGCAGCAGTTCCTGGCTAAGGGACTTGTTACGAATTCCCATATCCTGCCCGACGCGTTGAATCGCTGCATTGAGGCCTAAACCGGCCTCCACGCAAATGACCAAAAGATCCAACGCGTCGGGAAGCCCCATGGCAATTTCCCGCTGCCGTTTGTCTACCTTAAAGCGCAGCAAAATATCGGGCATGATAAATAAAGAGAGGGCGGAGGCGGAAGCCATCAGCAAAATCCAACTGAACGGACGCGTGCTGAACATGCCAAGCAAAAGGATCAGGAGAAAACCGCCGGCAGATGAAGCCATTTTAATGCCCATTAAGCGCAAATAAGCGGATTCCCCTTGGTAGCCTGCGGCAATCAGATCCGATTTCAGCTGGGATTCTTTTTTCAAGCTGCCTTTGGCAACACGGCCCAGCTCTTCCAAAAGCTCTTTGGTGTCGAAATGGCGCGGCCACTTGCGCGAATCAATATCATTGGTGCTTTGCGATGAACGAATTAGGTTGCCGTTTTCGATCGCCTTCATGCGGGATAGAGCCGGATTGAAATGGGCTGCCAGAAAATTTAATCCAAGATAATAGATCACGAAAGAAGTAAGAAAAACTAATAGTAAAATCGCGCCCATCTTTTCGATCCGCTCACTGATATTTCACTTCGACAATTTTGTTAATCATATAAAACCCGATTCCCTGCAAAATGCCGGCGGTGACCAACATATATTGGCCGATTTTTCGATGAAACATCGGCGTCAAATAGCCTGGACTCATCATGGAGATAATGAGAATAAAGGCTATAGGCAGAGCGCCTAATATCCAGCCCGACATCCGGCCTTGCGCCGTAAATGTTCGCATTTTACCCATCAGCTTGAATCGTTCACGGATGGTGGTGCCGATGTTTTCGAGAATTTCGTTCAAATTGCCGCCCGTCTCGCGCTGCAACAGAACCGCCGTCACGAACAAACGCAAGTCCGCACTGTCGATGCGTTCGAGCAGATGATTAAAGGCAAGCTGCCAGGTAGCGCCGAGGTTATATTCCTCGACTGTCCGGCGGAATTCGACACTGATGGGATCTGCCGCCTCCTCGGCGACCATCTGCAGAGCGCGCGGAAACGCATGGCCTGCCCTCAGCGCTCCGTTGATCATATCGATGGCGTCGGGGAATCCGCGTATAAATGCATGCAGTCTGGCTTTACGCTTTGTCAAGACATAGATCATGGGTGCATAAAACATAGCGCCTGTTGCTGCGCCCTTGAACAGAATATTGGTACTACGCAGCGTCAACATGAAGCCGACGGCGCCGCTGACAAGCATCAACAACACCAGTTGGCCGACGCGGATGCTTAACCCTGCCTGTTCTATCGTTCGGCTGAGCTTTTTCGCCAAATTTAAATGTTCGAGAATTTGATTGAGCAGCGGGATTTCGCTCATACTTTCATCGCGAATGAGCGATAATTCCTTTTCTTTTTTCTTTATCTCCACTACAGCTTTTTCGTATTCGCTCATTCGTTTTTTAATAACCGGTCCGCTTCCGAAGCGGTGCGAAAGTTTGAGCAGAATTGCCGCAAAGAGCACAAAAGAGGTCGAGAATACAAATAGGACAACCAGAATCGTCATCTTGGTCACTCCCGCAAACAATACTCCAGCTTGGGTTCGAAAATGTTGGCCGGCAGGCGAATACCGGAGGCCTCCAACTGTTCGGCAAACCTCGGCCGGATGCCGGTGGTGCGGAAGGCGCCAATGACTTTGCCGTCTTCGCGAACGCCCAGCTTTTCAAAAGTGAAAATATCCTGCATGGAAACGGTATCGCCTTCCATGCCGGTGACTTCGGCAATCTTGACAATCTTGCGGCTTCCGTCGCTCAAACGCGAAGCCTGAACAACGATATGAATCGCTGAGGCGATCTGCTCGCGCATCGCCTTGTCAGTCAAGTTCAAACCTGCCATCAGGATCATGGTCTCCAAGCGCCGCAAGGCGTCGCGCGGCGAGTTGGCGTGCAGGGTGGCGATCGAACCGTCATGTCCCGTGTTCATGGCCTGAAGCATGTCGAGCGCTTCGGCGCCGCGCACCTCGCCGACGATGATCCGGTCCGGCCGCATACGCAGCGCGTTGCGGATGAGGTCGCGCTGCTCCACCGCACCCTTGTTTTCC
This sequence comes from Candidatus Zhuqueibacterota bacterium, assembly GCA_034506455.1. Classification (GTDB taxonomy): domain Bacteria; phylum Zhuqueibacterota; class Zhuqueibacteria; order Residuimicrobiales; family Krinioviventaceae; genus Fontimicrobium_A. The sequence continues at coordinate 5,075 of JAPDPN010000004.1, forward strand.
AAGTTCGGCGGTCGTGTTTCCAATCGCACGACATGTTCCTGCTGCAGCTGCAGCTCGGCGGCGTCTTCAACGGTGATGATGCGCTCGGTGTTGGGAATAAAGCTGGACAATACATTGAGAAGGGTGGTTTTGCCCGAACCCGTACCACCGGAGATCAATATGTTCAGACGGATACGCACAGCCGCCTGCAGCATCTGCGCCATTCCCGGCGTCAAGCTCTCCAAACGCAGCAGATCATCAACGGAAAGCTTTTTGGTGCCGAATTTTCGGATCGAAAGCATCGGACCGTCGATGGCGAGCGGCGGAATAATGGCGTTGACGCGCGAGCCGTCGGCCAGGCGCGCATCGACCATCGGGCTGGCTTCGTCAATATGACGACCGACACTGGACACAATGCGGTCGATGATGTACATCAAGTGCGCATCATCCTTAAAACCGACCGTCACTTTCTCAAGCTTGCCGAACCGCTCCACATAAACCTGCCGCGAAGTATTTACCAAAATATCCGAAATAGTAGGATCCTTTAACAGCGGCTCCAACGGACCCAGTCCGAACGTTTCGTTGAGCACCTCTTCGATCAACTGGTTGGTGTTGATGTCCGGCCCGATGTCCTGTTCCTCGGCCAACAATCTCTCGATCACATCGCGCACCTGCTGATGCAGCTGCTCCCGCGGGATATTATCGAGCTTGGCCAAATCCAGGCGGTCTATCAAACGAAGGTGAATTTTTTCCTTTAGATCGATCGACTGTGCGGATGCGCGAACCTGCTGTTGACGGACAGTCTCCGGAGTCGGCCTGACGGTGGTTGCTGTCGGAGGTTTGATCGTCGGCGGCGCCGTTTGCGGCTCCGGTGCAGGTTTTGGGGGCGCCGGGGCAGGCGTCGGCGCCGTAGGCGTAATTTGACGAATTCTTTCTAAAAGTCCCATCGCAGCTTACCCTTGCCGCTTAAAAAATCCTGAAAAAAGACCCGGTTTTTGCTGGGGTTTACCCTTGATCTCCCTTTCCTTCCCGATCAGTTGCAGAGCAATATCGACCAAGTCTTCGCTCATTTTGCAGTTGGGCGATTTGAGCACAATCGGCACGCCGTGATTGACGCAAGCCGTCACCACACCGATGTCATGCTCCGTCACCCTTCCGAACACCGGCCAATGCAGAACTTTTTCCATCTCTGCAGGATTCAAACCGGCATAGTGTTCATAACGGTTGAGAACGACTAGTATTTTTTCCTGCGGATAATTCAACTTATTAAATAGCTCCAAGCACCGCTTGCTGTTATAGATCGTCGGCAAATCGAGCGTGGAAATCAATAGGATCTTGTCCGAAGCATCCAAAGCTTTCAGAGAAATATCATTAAAGAACGGATGATTATCGATTAAAATAAGCTCAAAATTTGTATTAAGAACTTCCAAGAGGCTGCCGACCTGTTGAGCCGTCACCATTTCGGCTTCTTCGATGCGGAAAAGGCCGGGGAGGAGATAAAGTCCGGAGGCATGCCGCGGCAGCGTTTTAAGAAGAATATCGATGTCCAGCTTTTCGATATTCTGGACCACATCAAAAAGAGAATACTTGCTGCGTAGGTTGAGAAACAACGCGTCGTGTCCGGACTGCAGATTGAGATCGATCAGCAGAACCTTGGATTCCGGCATTTCCTGGGCGCAAACCACGCCGACATTGACTGAAAGCGTTGTACAGCCTACGCCGCCTTTGGCGCCGAAAAAGCTGAAAATGCGCCCTTTGCCGCTAATCTGGCGTTCGAGTTCTTCATGAAATTTAACGGCCGATTGGATGACCGAATTGATCTCCTCGGCGTCGTAGGGCTGCGAAAGGAAATCCTTGATGCCGATGCGAATGGCGCTGCGGATCAGTTCGGGCCGCAGCTGCGGCGAGGTAATGATCATGTACGGCTGCCTCTCCGCCTGCAGCCGCATAATCTTTTCCGCCAGCCTCAAGCCGGCGCCCTCTTCCGGCACCAGATTGATGATAATAATGTCCGGCGCATAAACCGGAAGGCTCTCGAACAACGCCTCACCCCAGCTGCTCTCCGATTTGACATCGTACCCGCTGCGAGAGGAGAGCAGATTGACCAGCTGGGTTCGTGAACGCTCGTCACGGTCGATAACAAGTATTTTGACGGAATCCATTGTGCCTGCAACTGTCCTAAAAGATGGTTTTAACCGATACGCACAATTTTGCGCAGCATGGAGTAATTATTGCCGTTGTTCCGCGTACCATTGGCCAAAATGTTCATAAACACGCCGATGACGTCGCCTTTGCCCGACATCCCTTCAAGAAAAAAAGCGCCGATGGCATTGACCTGCACGTTGCCGCGGCCGCCTGATGGAGGTCTGTTCGGATCGTACATCGGCACGATTAGGATTCTCGGGCTTGTGTAGCCGGGAAAAGCAGAATTTACAACACGCCCATTCGACCAAACAGCCTGCGGGTCCCTCTCGATGATTTCAGTGACGCCCTTAGTAGTAGGTCCATCCATATTTCCAGGTTCGATCTGGAGGATGTCGCCGATTTCTACATACGAGGAGGTGCCGTACATGAGATTGTTTAGATAAGCAGAGGCTCCGGTTACGGGATTGCCGCGGTTGACCGGCGGAAAGTCGACAGGATATCGCCAGCAGGGAGAAATGCCGCTCTCTCCCTTGGCACCGGACTTTAGCACCACACGATCGCCGTTTTGCCACAAGCCGTTCGGCACGCAAAACGGCGCCATGCCGGTAACCCCTTTGATGGAAAACATCTCCGCCGTTGCCTCAGCGGTCAGCAGCTTTTGCGGCCTGCCGGCCAGACGTAGAAAAAACGTATTCACAGTCCGCCTGGCCTGCACACGTATGCGTGTATTAGTGGGAAAGCTCACGTCTTCGGCAGTTATGATCACCGGTTGGCCGGCGCATGTGTTCAGAGCAGCATAACGAATTGCAGCGTTCCGCGCCTCCGTTTGGCCTTGCAGCAGCGCTGCGGCTCCTGCCAAAGACGCCGCATCCACCGCACCTTGCAATTGCTTGTCGGCCACTAAAATGTATCCGATATCCGTTGCCATCGCCGCAAACAGTAGAAAACTCAGCATGGCGAAAGCAGTAAACATAACAACGTTTCCACGTTCATCCCGGCAGAATCTGGTCCCCAACATAATATCATCCCTCTCCTCTTTGTACCCAATTACCCGATAAGGCTCACCTTATGTAATAGGGAATATTCTTCTCCGCGCGTACCATTTATAATAATGTCCATAAACACACCGATGACGTCTTTGCCCGACATGCCTTCCAGAAAAAAGGCGCCGAGGGCGTTGACCTGGACATTGCCTCGTCCTCCTGCCGGAGGGTTGTTCGGATCGTACATCGGCACGATCAGGATTCTTGGACTGGTGTAACCGGGAAACATCGAGTTGATCACGCGCCCGTTTACCCACTGAGCATCTTTGTCTTGTTTGATGATATCATTGACGGCGGAGGAAGTAGGTCCGTCCATATTTCCGGGTTCGATCTGCAGGATATCGCCTACTTCGACGTATGAGGGACAGCCGTTGATGAGATTATTTCGAAAAGCAGCGGCTCCGGTTACGGGATTGCCGCGGTTGATCGGCGGAAAGTCGACCGGGTAACGCCAGCAGGGGAAAATGCCTGTTTCTCCGGTGCCGCCGCTTTTCAGCACCACTCGATCGCCGTTTCGCCACAAGCCGTTCGGTACACAAAACGGAGCCAATCCGGTCGTACCTTTAATGTAAAAGATCTGCGCCGTTGCTTCAGATTGCAGCGTTTTTGTAGGAAAATTGACGACACGAAGAAAAAATGTATTAAAGGTACGCTGTGTTTGGACACGTATTTGCGTTGGGGTAGGAAACGTCACCTGGCCGGATGCGAGTTGAACAGGCTGGCCCATGCAGGTGTTCTTGGACGCTATATTGACGGCTTCATTAAGAGCTTCATTTGTACCATAGATCAACTTGGCAGCCCCGGCCAAGGCGGCTGCGTCCACCGCCCGCTGCAGCTGTTTATCGGCAACCAAGATGTAGCCGATATCTATGGACATCGCCGCAAAAACTGCGATCGCAAATACCGAGGCGGCGACAATAACCAACGTATTGCCGCTTTGGCTTTTCCAAAATTTCCCAAACATGATGCCCTCCCGTTTAATTTTTCAAACTGCGAATTTTAGCGGGAAGCCCTTCTTTGTCAACCGGTCGGGCAATTTCCGGCGAAAGAAGGATCAGCAATTCCGTTTCCTTGTTTTGATACCTGCGGCTCCCGAACAGGATACCTAGGACCGGTATTTTGCTGATAAAGGGCAACCCGGAAATTTTTTCAGTCGTTTCACGATTCAATAACCCCCCAATAATGAGAAACTTGCCCTCAGCCAATTCTACTGTTGTTTCCGCGCGGCGAGTAATAAGCGCCGGAATTCTGAAACCGCTCATAATGACGCCATTTTCATAATCTAAAGAACTGACTTCGGCATTAACTTTGATTTTGATTAAAGAAGAATCGATAATATGCGGCTGAAATTTGAGCTTGATGCCGAATTCTTTATATGTAATTGTAACACTCTGCATTATTCCGGACCCTGAGACGACCGGAACAGGCACTTCGCCGCCGGCAAGAAAGCTTGCCTCGCCGTTATCAATAGCGCTTAACGTCGGTTTTGCCAAAGTCTTAAGCAAATTTCTCTCTTCCAATGCTCGAATGATGGATGAAATATTGTTTTGTGGAATTTTGAAAAACAAATCCACCATTTCATTCAAGATGAAAGGATCATTCGGCGTATTGACTTTGCCGGAAAAGACGCCGATTTCCGTCGAGCCTCCTGATGATTGGGAAGTTTTTATGTTTTTCGCCCAAAGATTGATGCCGAACTCGCGCAACGCTTTACGATCCACTTCTGCAAAGCGCACGTAAAGCATAATTTGCTTGCCCGAGCTGGGTTCAGCAACCATCACTTTATATATTTTATAATTTTCACCCTCATCCCAAACAATGACGCTGGTGCTTCCCAACGCTTTCCCGTTGACAAGCACCTGGCGCGGTGAAACCACGGTTGCCTCGATGAGTTCAGGATTAGCCAACGATATCCGTTTAATGGAAGTGGGAAAATCCAATATCAATGATTGACCCACGGTTACGGTAACGGTCTGCGTTTGAACTTGCGCGCCTAAACTGAACAAAGGGAGTAGGAGCGCTGCTGCGAAAACCCTCAAGATGCCGATGCAATAACGATGACCAACCATGCTGCTTCTGCTCCCGTAGTGATGACCGGCTGATGAAAGTCCTATTAATCCGCACCGAAGGTGATCCGTTCACGCTTATTGGCGTAGAGAATCTCCACTGTTTTTCCGGGAATGACCGGTTCAACTTTGGCGGATGTATTCGATGACGACTGCTTTACAGAGGTTGAAGCTGAAGGAGCCGGGGGTTTGGCTGCCGGTGGAGAAATCGGTTCTGAAGTCTTGAGATTGCCGGCGGAAGACGCAAAATAACCCGCCGGCATCAGCTGACCGAGACGTACACCCGGAGTAGAAGCTTGATCGTGATCGGCGGAATTCCGCAACGCCAAACGAATTCTCCCTTCCGTTTCCGCCAACGCCAGTTTTTCCGCCTGCTCGGGAGTCACCAGTAGGGTAGCGTGCTGACCTTCGGCAGGAGCTTCGCCGCCGCTCTGTCCGAATCTTTGATCAATTGCCAATACCAGAACATCCTCGAGGATGATTTTTGTCGCGGCGGCTTCCTTTTCCATCGATGAGGAAACCGTTACCAGTACATCCACCCGCGAGTTGGGGAAAATGAAGCCGCTGACCCCGGAGACAGGATCGATGGCAACCGACATGGCCCGCATGCCGAGAGGAATGAGCCCGGAAACGCCGCCGCTGGAACCGAGCGGCGCCAGTTTACCTTCCAGAATAATTTCTCCCGTAAAAATGGAGGTTTTAACGACGCGATCGGTCAGAACAGCCGGATCACTAAAGGCACCCATGGGGACCAGTTCAGCCGGAAACTCCGCGACCTTGAGATTTTGCGGAGTAATTTTCGTTCCCGGAGTCAAATCCATCGTCGCTACCACCGCAGAGGTAAGCACGACCTTTGGTTTTTGTGCCGCCTCCTGCTGTTTTTGAATAAAGCGCATAACCAGCACGGTGGTAAACAGACTGAGCACCAATGCTAATGGGATGAGGATCTTTTGCTGGAAAAAGCGCATGCACCCGTCTCCGCTGCCTTAATTTTCCCAATGCATGGTGGCGGTTTGCGAAAGTACTCGAGGCCCAAAACCGGGTATTATGCCCTGCGTGAGCGGAACATAGTTCAATCTTACTTGGCAGGATACCTCGCCATTGGCATTCGGTCCGCTGATGGTGATGACGGCACCGTTAATGCGCGCAGCGGTGAGTACGTTCTGCGCCGCCGCCGTCGCTTGGGTAACTGAAGGCGCCGTTATCGCCGCTACCCGTGCTCCCTCGTACGCCGCACTGGTGATGACATTCATGGTCATCCACATACGGCCAAATTCAATGATGGCAACTATAATGAGCATAAGCAGCGGCACAACAAGAGCAAATTCGACCACGGATTGGCCTTTTGTGCCTCGAATAAGTTTACGCAATCTGTTCATGGCCTGGTTTCCCATAAAATTTTTAGAAAAAAAGCAAAAACGCCTCCCGATATGGCGATTCCATAGGGGAGAGTCTCTGCATTAGGTTTGCACTTGCCTTCAAAAATCGACGTCTCATCGCTCGTTTTTACATCTATCGATTCCGTTTTCATCGAATTTATCCGGCGTCTTTTAAAGAATAATTGAATACTGGCCATGAGACCGCCTATTAGTATAGTATAAAACAGTGCAACTGCAGCAAAGCGAATGCCCAGCCAACATCCGACTGCGGCTCCCAATTTCACGTCACCCGCGCCCATTGCATTGAAAAAATAGAGCAATAGAAAAAGACCGCCTCCTACCGCCGCTCCCAAAAATGAATTCATTAGACCGTCAATACCGAAATAGATTCCTTGTAGAGCCAAGCCTCCCAATAACAACGGCATTGTGACAGAATTCGGTATTCGGCGTTCACAATAATCAAAATAAGCCGCCGTTAATAGCGGAACCGTAATGAGAATCGGCGAAATAAGAAGCATAAGTTTCTAAAAAATAACATTCTTTTAAAATAATATAAATTGAATATTTTAATATTGCAATATAAACTTTTTGTCGCTTTTCATGCTTAGAACGCATTTGCGATGCTGGTAATGAGGTCCGAGTTTGTATTGCCGATCAGCATCAATCCTACTATCGCAATCAAAGCAATTAAAAGCAAAAGAAGCCCATACTCACCCAATGTCTGCGCTTTTTCATTTCGCCAATGCCGCCGAAACAACATCAAGGAAACATCCATTCTTTTTTTCAAATTTTTCCACCATGTTTGCATTGTTCCGCCTCTCCTTTGCATAATTGTCCTCTTTGTTTGTCGTAATTATTGGACGGCGCATGTCCGAGAATTTAGACAAAGGAGCGTCCAATTTTCAGACCATGTTTTTCAATTTATAAACCATAAGAATCTAAAATTGTTCATGTCCTGAAAAAGAGAATGAAACCAATCTATCGACAAACCGATAGACCTAAAAACGGCGAAGCGCGAAGGTTGTTATGGGGATTGAAAAATGAGGGATGAGGAGGTAAAAAGCTGAAAAGCGGAAGAATTTACGCTCATACTAATAAAGCCGCAAACATACCTTAACCTCCACACGCATTCATTTGCATCACCTTACGGCTTCGCTCGTTTGCTTTCCTGCCTTTAATGAGCAAATTCTTCCGTTTTTGCATGTCAATGGGCTCCTGCCCATCCGCGCCCGCACGGAGGCGGACACGGATGGGGTAGGAGGGAACTCTTACAGGGCGGCAGCGATGTCGTTCAGCACCTGGCTGATCTGGTTGCCGAGCAGCGTAACCGCGGCAATGGCAACAACGGCGATCAGTACCAGAATCAACGCGTACTCGGACAGCGTCTGCCCTTCCTCACGAACAAACAGGCTCTTCAACATGGTTCATGCTCCTTCCTTTGGGTTTCAGATTAAAGATCTCGCCCTTTTTCAGCGCTTAGAGGGCAGCGGCAATGTCGTTCAGCACCTGGCTGATCTGGTTGCCGAGCAGCGTAACCGCGGCAATGGCAACAACGGCGATCAATACCAGAATCAGGGCGTACTCGGACAACGTCTGGCCCTCTTCCTTCACAAACAAGTTTCTGAGCTGCAACATGGTCGTCTCTCCTTCTTTTTTAGTTTAAACTTTTCGGCTCCAAATTGACACTCTTAAAAATCAACCGAAGCCTCCTGAACCCTTGTTGATTGCTCTCGCTATTATTCTTTAGCAATGCTAATGCCAAACTGATCCTTTTTGAATCCCTTAAAGAAGAAGTGATTATAACATATTGATATTAATAATAATTATAAAATCGAAAGAGAATCGATATTTATATTTGCTGAATAAAATAATTAAAAATTAGACACGATATATCGAGTGATGCACGAAATATCGTTTTTCATAATTTAAAATCTCCAATGCGCTAAACGAATTAAAGCTATTTGATTGAGTTTGTCAAAAAACATCATGACGAATCGACAACAAACAATGACAAATTGAGCGAAAATCTTTAAGCTTAAAAAACAGTATCGGAATGGTGCATATAATATTCTGAAAAAACAAGAATTAAAATTGATTTATTGTAATGAAATTAAATTAAAAATGTAACGTCTTGGTATAACAAAGTTGAAACTGAAATACAATAATGAAACAGATATTGGAAGCAGAGAACTTGATGTAAACACTTTTAAGCTTACCTGGCGCTATTTTTTAAGCTAACTTTAGCATTAATTAATGAATTAAGGCATAATGATTGCAATTAATAATATACAATATGGTTTTAAATTTTCTAATTCGCACCATAAGAACAGCTTGCGACTGCAGACCATGCACAATAACGATTCGAATTTAACCGGTTGCTATTTCCCAAATACCCATAGCCTGTCTGTGCTACTGCAGAGGATTACTTTCAGGGCAATGGACTTTTTGCAGGCTGAGGACGTTATTCTCTTCCTCAAAGATGGTGAGACAAAAAAGTATACCATTGCCTACGCTGCCACTCGAGCGGGCGAGACCTTTGCGCCCAAAGCGGAGCTTTTCGACTTTGCCGCCGCTAAAGAGTGCGTACGTTATCGTAAATGGGTGCAAACAGATCAGCGAACTCCTGAGGGCGTTCGCCCGTGCTTGTGGATTCCGTTATGCTGCGAAAAGGAATGCGTCGGCTTATTGTATCTAATTGATTGTCTGCCCATGCCTTTTGAGCGCAGCTTGGCAGAGCAAATGAACGCATTTGCCGAATTGTCTGCCAAAGCAATATACAATCATCAAGGGCCGATTGAAAAAGCGAAGGAACATCAGCAGGCTGAAACTCGACGCGCTCAGCAGATGGAATCGGCAGGGGAGATGAAAGGTGTCGCTGCAGCTAAAATCGGTCACGAAATCAATAATTTCGTCGCTGCTGTTAACGCCAACCTTGAGCTTGCATTGGATTTGCTCAACAATGACGGAGAAACCGGCGAAATAAAAGAGCGGATTCTTAAAGCCCAGCAGCTTTTGATGCAGATTGCACCATTAACCGGCGGCTTGATGTGCAGCTGCATGATGCAGCCGGCTTTTGAAGTAAAAAGTGTTAATCAAGTCGTCAAGGGCTTTATCGAGTCAATCAAGCCTGTCTATCAGCGCACCGGCGTCAAGTTTCTCTGTCGCCTGCAGCCTAATCTGCCTCTGCTGCGGCTGGATCCACGCCTGCTGAGTCAGGTTTTGTTCAATCTCTGCAAAAACGCCGTTGAGGCACGGAAGGACGCGCAAATTGTCATCTCAACTCGGTTCGATGCCTGCGAAAGATGCATTCTTTTAACCATACAGGACAACGGCCCCGGGTTTTCTCCCGAAAAGCTGCAGCGTTTGTTTGCAGAACCATTTACGGATAAGGCAAACGGGCACGGCCTGGGATTGGCAATCTGCCGCGATATCATAGAAAAACACGGCGGCAGCATTCAGGCCGCCAACGCGGAATGTGGCGGCGCCTGCTTTACCATTCGCCTGCCTCTGCCGCACCATGAAGATTATAAGGGATTGGAATTTGAACGCATCGAGCAACCTTGCAGACCCTACGACGATGCGAAGCATCAAAATCCGCGCTCATTGGTGACGCTTTCCCACGAAAAAGTCAATTAGCTCCTCTTATCTTCCGCAGGTCAAATCGATCATTCGCAAAATTGCCCGGCGGCAAACCGGGCAAAAGTCCGTTAAGGATTTGCTGAACATACGGCAGTTCAACGCCGGTCTGTAAATTCCGGTCGAGGCATACCCTGCGCCTTCGAAAGAGCCGACAATTCCAGTGAGATTAGGATCACTGAGTATTGCGTCAAGCTGCTTTTGCAGTTCCCCGCGCTTTTTCGGGTCTTTTTCTTTCGCCGAGGCAAGAGCCAAAGAATCGAATGCCGTCTTGTTCCAGGGCGTGGGGACCAAAACGCCCTGGGTAAGCATTTTTCTCCATTTGCAGCCGCCGTCCGCGTTCAGCGTCGAAATGTTCGGTTCCCAAGGTTCGACATCAAGAGGATAAAGGTCATTGTAGGCGACTACCGAATTATAGTATTCATCGGCCAGGCCGGCAAAAGAATGACCGAATTCATGGACAAACACATACTCGGCCCACCATTCCGGCTCCTTTGTTTCTCTACCTGCATAGCACACAGCGAATTGATTGAAAATTCCGCCGCCGCCATATTGAGATGAGTTGATGAGCACATAAACGGCGTCATAAGGCGCGGCTGCGGCGATGTCGCGCAGGGCCTGATTTTCCGGACAAAGAACATAGCGCTGGACGTTAAACGTGTTGTAGCGGCAGCCGAGAGCTGTCTCTTTCCAAATCCCTGCGCGCGGATCGTCGATGCCCGAATTTTGGGAAGGCGCCTCGATGAGACGAATATTGAAATCGGTGCGATGTTCCTTGAACGGTTCAACCGAAAACAGGACATCGACAAATCGGCGTGCGTCGCGGCGCAGCTTGCCCATTTCTTTGCGGTGATAGCCGTCGCCGAGAATCACCAGATCCACTTTGCTTTTAGGGTCGCCGTTGATGACCAGATTGCGGACAAGGCCGCGGGTACGGCAGGGCTCGCGCCGGATATCAGTCGAGGCCGGATCGACGGCCAAGGACCAAAGAGGCGCAAACTCGTTGCGGCGATTTCGCTTCAAAAATTCGAGCCGCACCGGTTTGCGGGGAAAGGGGATTCGCACGGATTCGTGCATGGCTCGCCGTAGTCCGTTTAAGGCTTCTTCCGTAGTCTGCCATTCGCCGAATACCGAGCAAAAACCGTGTGCATAAAGAAGCTGACCGCTTTCCTGATCATACACCTGCACGCAATACTGACCGAGATCGAGCGTTTCGGTCAATCTCGCGGTTCGGCCCGGCCAGGCTCCCTCTTCGATGAGCGCCGCCAGGCCGATCTCTTCTACTCGGCCGTCGCCGCAGTGAACATAATCGACGCGCAGTGTTTTGTCTTCAAACCAGTGATAAAAACCGTTTTCTTTGGCGATGATAATGCCTGAAAGAGTAAAAAGAAACACAACAATTTTCATGACTTTCCTCAATAAAGGGTTCGTGCAAGGATTTCCTGCTGAATGTCCGGCGCCAAGTCGATAAAACGGGCGCTGTATCCGCCGACGCGGACAATGAGGTTGGCATATTTTTCGGGATGAACGAGCGCCTCTTCGAGTTCGTTGCGGCTCACGACGTTGAGCATCGCCTGCGCGCCGCCCATCTCCCAATAGACCTCGAGCAGCTGGTCCACCTCGCGGCGATTGCGCGTGAACAGCTCCCGCGACAACTTGATATTCTGCACCGCACCGGCGTGCAGACTGACGGGCGGCTTGACGATCGAGTTGAGAAAAGCGGTGATGCCGTCGGTATCGGCGCCGCTCGAGGGCGCGTTACCGTTGTTCATGGGCGTAAAGGCCAGGCGACCGTCCGGGGAAGCTGCCGTATATCTTCCCATGACTGTATTGGCATTGTTGTTAATGACGACCACCAGGTAGGAATCCAATCCCACCCTCTGAGCCTGATTGCGGGTGACTGTAAAAACATGCCGGTCGACTGAGACGAGCATTTCATCGGCTTCATCCAGGTCATTGCCGTATTTGGGCGCTTGGACGAGAAGCCGCCTTTCCCGGCCAAAACCGACGAAATTTGCGTCGAGCATTTGTCGCAGCTGCGCAAGGGAGAAGCGTTTTTCTTGGAAAACCAGTTTCCGGATTGCCGTCAGGCTGTCGGCCGTGTTGCTGTTGCCGTAGGTTTCCAATGTGCCCCCTAAATATCGGAGGCCGCCGTCGAAAACCGCCTTGCCGCGTTCCAGACAGTCGTCCATAAGCAGCGTAAGATAGAGAAAAGGCGCCGTTTGTCCGGCAATGCGATATTCGAGCGCTTCCTGCTCAGCCAAAACCTCAACGTGCCGTTCCACTTGGCGGCGATAAGCATCCCAAAGCGATTCGAAAGAGTCGATGATCGGCAGCTCATCGGCAGGTATGCCCATGGGAATGCGCCGTGTGGGGTCGATTCCGTGATTCAGCGTGACCAGAAGAGCCTGCAAAAGATTGATGACGCCGCTCGGCGTGCCGAAGCTTTTATGCTCGAGCACGTACTCGCCGCAGCCGAACGGCACATAGTTCGTCGCCTCGTCTTCCGAAACATCAAATGCCGCTGCAACGGCCGGAATGTTCACGTCGTCGTTATAGAGAATCGGATAAGGATTGTTACTGGAAATACAATCGAGTGCTCTTTGATAAAGCAGGGGATTTTGCCCTTTATAAAAGCGCAGCGACAATTGCGGCATGACCAATCGGGTGCGACGGGTCGCTTCGATGCACAAAAGCGCGAGGCGATCGGCGACTGCCTCATTGGCGCGGCCCTTACCTCCGATAATGACGCGCGAGTCGAACATCCAAACGCCGTTTTCGCGCTCGGCCATCAGGCGCCAGAGCGAGCTCAGCAGCGCCACGACGCTTTCCTCCGAAAGTCCTGCGGCTTTATCAGCAGCGTACAATTCAACAAACGTGCGATCAAAGCGTCCATAGTTGGCATTGCCGGAGAGCAGAGCATAAAGCCAACACAGCTGGAGTCCTTGATGCAGTGTTTCCGGCGGTTTTTCTGAAATGTGGAGGAGGCAGCGGACGAGCTCGGCGCGCACGTCGGCGGGCAAATCGGACTGCTGCGCTTTTTCAGCATACCAAAGACAGACCTCGGCGAGCAGGTCGATGCTGCCGACGAGTGCGCGATAGAGCGCAGCCCCTGCAGGTTTGCGCTGCATATGCTCCTCCAGCTCGCGACGCAGGCCGCCGATGCCGAGGCGGATCAATTTGGCATAATCTAACGTCGACCCAGCCATACGGTAAAGGGGAAAGGCAATGCCCGATTCGAAGTTCCAATTGTCGCTGGGCAGGAGTTTGGCCAGTTCGCCCGAGTAGGCGCGCCGCGTTTTGGCAGCCGTATGGTTTTCCCGCCAAAAATCGAGAAGAACCGTCAGCCGACTGCGCAGTTCATCGGAAAGCTCCGGTTCGCGCAGCAAAGCGACAAACTCCTCTTCTTTCAGGTAATAGCCGAAGCCGCTGCCCATCTGCGGCGAAAAGCCCACCGGCGCATGCAGCACACGGCCGACGAACCGATCTTCAGGCTGAGGCGGCAGCAAAACAGCGGGGTATTGAGCGCAAAGACAGGCGAGCTCCCGCTCGATTGGAGCGTCATCACCGAACGCAAGATAGATTCGGGTAAACTCGAGAATTTGCCGAGCTGTTTTTTCTGCACCGTTTTTCGGCGTAAAGGTAATGTCGACGGCGGATTCAAGGGTCATGCGATGCCTATTTAAAACAAGATTTTTGGAAAAATCCGGGATCTTTTTGTAATAATTCTGATCATCCAAGGCCGACGTTCCGACAGCCCAACGCGGCCAGGCGGGCGATCCAGCGCGCTGCCGTTTCTTCATCGACGCTTGTCTGTGCAAGCAGCCAGGGTTTGCCGATCTCCTTTGCCTTTGATCTGCCATAGTCATGATAGGGCAGGACATCGACGGCTTCAATGCATGCGTACTCCCTACACAGCTCGGCAATTCGGCAAAAATGCTCTAGGTTATCGTTGATGCCGGGAATAATCGGACAACGAAGTCGTACCCTCGCTCCTATAGTCGCTAAACGCTCGAGACCCTCCAAAACCTGAAAAAGGGAAGTTCCGACATGATTTCGGTGTTGCATCTCTTCCGATGCTTTGTAATCTAATAAGAAAAGGTCCACAGCATCGGCAGTTTGTTCAAGAGGATCAAGCAGTACTCCGGCCGTTTCAACGGCTGTGCTTATGCCGAGCCGATGAGCTGAACGAAGCAGCGCTTCGGCAAACTCGGCCTGCATCAGCGGCTCGCCGCCGGAAAGCGTCATGCCGCCGCCGGATTTTTCGTAATAAAGAAAGTCACGCTTGACAACGTCCATGACTTGTTCAACCGAAAGCTCTTTTCCGATTCGCCGCAATGCTCCGTTTGGGCAAGCCTCTATGCAGGCAAAGCAGCCTTTACAGCGGTCGACGTCCCAAAGATGCTTTCCCCGAACCGTAATATGAGCCCCATGCGGACATTCGCCAACGCAGGCCAGACAGTGCGAGCACTTGTGCTCGGCAAATGCTAATTGAGGCGAGGGTGACTGGGATTCGGGGTTGCTGCACCATGTGCAATGCAATGGACAACCTTTGAGAAAAACGGTTGTCCGGATTCCCGGGCCGTCATGGAGCGAAAATCTTTGGATGTCGAAAACGATGCCTCTTGTGCTCATGAATCAATTTATCGATTTCAATCGTATTTTTCAAACGTGATGAAGGATTGCCGATTGTGCAAGTTGTTTGCTTTTAATGACGAACATTCATTTCGGCTCTTCCGTTTTTAAGGGTGAATTTTACAATTAAAGGGAGTTTAAATTATGAAAACGGCAAAAGTAATCTATAAATTAGCACTGGCGTTAACTCTATTGGGACCCGTCATTACAGAAGCCTCCCCCGCACCGGAAATGCCGGCTCCGCCAGCAGCGGCAAAAGGGGCGGTAATCAAGGGTGTAATCATGGATTCCTTGTTGGCCGTTCCGATCGAGTATGCCAACGTCGTGCTAATGACCGCAAACGGCGGACAGCAGGTAGACGGCACGGTCAGTCGCAAAGACGGAACATTTTTGTTGAACAACATCAAGCCGGGCGCCTATGAGCTGCACGTCAAATTCATAGGCTACTATGAAAAAGTGCTGCCCAACATCCGCGTCGCGCCGAACAGCTCGGAAATCGATCTCGGCAAAATCGAGTTGATGCAGGCCGTGATCATGCTGCAGGGCGTGGAGGCGACGGCGGAAAAGGCGCCCATTGAATATCAGATCGACAAAAAGGTCATCAACGTCAGCAAGCAGTACACGGCCGCATCGGGGACGGCGATTGACGTCCTCGAAAACGTGCCGTCCGTTACGGTTGATCTCGAAGGTAACGTTGCATTGCGGGGCAGCTCGAACTTTCGGCTTCTGATCGACGGCCGGCCGACGATCATGGAGGCTGCCGACGCGCTGCGGCAGATTCCCGCCAGCAGCATCGAGAACATTGAAATCATCACCAACCCGTCGGCCAAATTTGATCCGGACGGCACGGCCGGAATCATCAACTTGGTGCTCAAAAAGAATGCGCTGCAGGGCATTAACGGCATGATCAGCCTTAACGGCGGCATCAACGACCGCTACGGCAGCGATATTCTGCTCAACCGCCGGACCGGCGGCGTGAACGTCTATCTCGGCGTCAATTATATGCGGCGCTATAATCCGGGCACCATGATCCAGCGCAATCAGACATTTGCGGCGGACACCGTCTCGTTCGTCAATGCCGACGGCAGCGGAGACCGCAATTTCGGAGGCTACGGGCTGCGCGCCGGTGTGGATTGGGACATCACCAAGCAGGACCTGTTTACCCTCGGCATCCGCCTCGGTAACCGCGGCATGAACAACAATCAGACATCGAACTATGCTTCTTGGACAACTCCGGGCCTCGATGTGTTTCGATATACAAGCTCAGGAATCGAAAAGCGAGGCGGCATGAGCGGACAGGTCAATTTAAGCTATAAGCACAAATTCGACAATCAAGGACATGAGCTCACCCTGGAAAGCAATTATGAAAACGAGACGAGCGATGAAGAATCGAGGGATGAGCTGCTGAATGCCCTCGGCGAACTGGAAAGCGGCCGGCGAGCCACCGAAAAAGGGCCGCAGAACGATCTGCGTCTTAAGGCAGATTATGTGCGGCCTTTGGGCGGTGCCGCGCGCCTGGAAGCCGGTCTTCAGAGCCGTCTGGCTCGATCGGAAGAACGTAACGACCTCTACGAATACAGGCCGGCGCTGCGGACGTACATTTATTCGCCGCAATTCAGCTACGCCATGGATTTTACCCACGATATTCATGCCGCATATCTGATGTACGCAAACAAGCTGGGGAAACTCGGTTATCAGGCCGGACTGCGCGGTGAATATACCTATCGCATTCTGGCATCCAAGGACCAGGATGAGCGTTACACCATTAATCGCATGGATTACTTTCCGACTCTGCACTTTTCCTATGAACTGCCGGCCGGTCAACAGGTGATGGCCAGCTATACGCGAAGAATCGAACGTCCTCGAGACTTTTTCCTTGAGCCTTTCCTGGTGTGGATGGATGCCTATAACGTGCGAAGGGGCAATCCGTCGCTATTGCCGGAGTACATCAATTCGTATGAATTCAGCTATCAAAAGAACGTAGGGCGCAACCTTTTCTCGGCTGACGTCTATTATCGTACTACGGAAAACCGTATTGAGCGCATCCAGAGCGTTTATGCGGAAAACGTCATGTTGACCACTATGGCCAACATCGGCACCGATGAGATGCTCGGCGGAGAACTCATGCTCAATTTTGATTTGAAGCGCATGTGGAACGTCAATTTGATGGCAAACATTTTCGACTATACCATCAAGGGCGTCATGCGGGGCGAAAACTTTGAGCGCAGCAGTTTCAACTGGAATGTGCGTATGAACAACACGCTGCGATTTTCGCAAACCACCCGCATGCAGGTCAACTTGATGTACAACAGTCCCTCGGTCTCGGCTCAGGGCCGGCGGGAAGGCTTTTTCATCGCTTCAGCAGCCGTGAGAAAGAGCTTTCTCAATGACAAGTTGGAGGTCATTCTGCAGGTCAACGATTTGTTGCGCACCGGCAAATTCGAATTCTATGCGCAGGGACCCGATTTTTATCGTTACAATAGCTTCAAGCGCGAAGCACCTATGGTCAGCCTTACGTTGAACTATATTTTGAACAACTTTAAACAACAGCGTCAGCAGCGTAATGGAGGAGAGGAGGAAAACGGCTACTCCGGATTCGATATGGTAGAATAAACTCCCAAGACCAAAAACGGCGCGTCTTGAACGCGCCGTTTTTTTTTAAAAGCAGGATCTTTCTTTGGCGGTTTGATAGAGCTTGGGGATTGCGCCGACAAAAGTGGTGTCAAAGAAAACCTGCGGCCGCAGATTGATCAACTTTTGTATCTGAAAAGCAGTGACATAGGGGTCATCCTTCAAATCGGGAAGTTTTTCCATTTTCAAGCGACAGACTTCGGCTTCAATTAATTTCATGACATTGGTATAGTCTGACTGCAGCAAAGGTTTTAGGTTTTTATCTTCGGCCAATTTGGCAGGCTCGAAATAGCGCATACCGACTTCCTGGACAAAGCCGTTATAGAGACTGAGGCGGTCCTGCTGAGCTCCCAGAATGACCTTTTCAGGCCCGATGCGTGCGGCCAAAGCCGGCGTTTCCGGGCAGAGCATCACCACAAATTCGTTGTAAGGATAGGTTGTTTCGAACGCTTTTTGCCAATAATCGAATATGCGCAAAGCTTCAAACTCTTTTCGATAATCGTTGGTGTCGAGAGACGAGATCTTTTTCTTGTACTCCTCGCGATATCGCGGCCATAATTCGCGCATGTAGGCATCCCAGATGTCGATGATGCGGATCACGACCTCCTCGCGTCCGGCATAGGCGGATTTGAGGAGACGGAGAGAAGGCTCGCAATACCATCGCTGCCAATTTTTCGTCTCCGGATAATTGCGGGTAAACACATCCAGCGAGCCGGTGCCGACAAACTCTTGGATCACTTTGAACTGTCGATGCAGCTCTTCAGGGTTTTCCGGATCGAGATAAGCGGGCATATGGTAGAGGAACTTTTGCAGCGGCTGGTTGAAGAGCGCTTTGGTCGATCCGCATTCCATCAAAAGAGGCGATAATTGTCTGTACCATGTTTCCATTTTCGGATCGAGGGTGCTGTTCCACAAACCAAGCCTGCGCAGGCCATGCCAATAGAGCGCGCTGTAATAACTGAATTGTATTTTGAGAGGAGAAGATTTGTAGCCGGCGACTGAGCGAAGTGTAAGCGGTTGATTCGGCTTTTGCGCCTCGTGCTTTTTGCCGCAGGAAACCCAAAGCAGCACCAAAAAAGTCAGTCCCAACACTCCGGCGATGCCTGCAAATTCAACTCTGCTCTTTTTGTCCATGTTCTTTGTCATACGACATTGTCGGGTTTTGGTCGTTACACGAGACGGCTCATCGTCCTTCCTGTTTAAGCAGATTGGTTTTTTTCTTGATCGTACGAAGAACAAGAAAGAGGATGCCGCCGACAATCAGAAGCGTACGCCAGTACTTACCGAGAGTCAGCCTGCGATTGATGTAGGAATCGATCATAAGGTTGACGAGGCTAAAGCTGACGACCAAGGAGTAAGCACTTTGGTATTCGTTACGAATGGCTTTCCGCAGAGAAAACGAGAGTTCCGGCTTGCGCCATTGACTGAAAGTCGGGAAGAAAGAGCGCGTATGGGATGCCCATTCGGTAAATTGTCGGCCGAACTTGCCCCGCAGAAATTCTTCTTCTGCGAACATAATCCGCTCATAATAAAGCCAAAAGATCAAAACGATCGTTAGGCTCAACCACCAGGTGCGGAAATATAGAAATAACCCGAACCACATGAGAAAATTACCGAGATAGAGCGGATGCCGCACGATCGAGTAAAAGCCTGTGGTGTTGAGAGATTCGGCCACCTGCTTTCCGCGGTTTGTACCGGACGTGCCTGCCGGCGTAAAGCCGATGGTAAAAAAGCGGATAAGAAGCCCTAAAAACGCGATGGAAGCGCAAACCACCTCCCAAGTTAAATTCTCTTTTTGCGTTTTGCCGGGATAATTAAAGAGTGGAAGGCCTGCTAATATCAAAAAGAACAGAAGGGGCGGTAAATAACCGCGCAGTTTGAACAAACGGTTGCCTGTACGGATGAACTCTTCGTAGAGCGCCATAATCCCTCAAGGTTTTTGAATTGTCGTCTGCTTCGGGAACTTGTTTTAATACCATTAATTTAATAAATTGCAACTGAAAATCAATGAGCTTAGATCAACGATCTGCGAATATTCCTTTTTTGATTTTTGTTTTATAGTTTCCCAAGATGCGCTAGTGAGCGGAGGTTTATATGAAAGTTCGTTTGAGTTTTCTTTTCCTGCTCTTGCCGGTGGTTGTTTTTGCGCGCACTGAGCAGAATTCCCTTGCCTGGCAAAAGGCGAGGTTTCAGTCCGAAGTGATTCGGCGAATGCAGTTCGGCCAAGAGAATTCGACGACTATAGTATCGAATGCAAAGATTTTAGGCTTTATTCACAACCAAGGCTTCGGAAGCATCAGCGGACGGTTATACAACGTAGAGCCTGAAGCTCTGGCAAATGCCTGGGTGGAGGCCTTTTCGGCGGATTTTTCCTCCGATCAGGAAGGTTTTGCCAAGGGACTTTCTTTGGTGGATAAGTCTGGGAGTTATCGCATCACTGATCTGCCGGAAGGCAACTATTATGTGCTGGCTTATGCAGAAGGATATGAGCCGCTTTTTTATCGAGATGCGGCGGATATCATTCAAGCCCTGGCGGTAGCGGTTTCGGCTAACCGCGATACCGAGGGTATTGATTTTAACATGCAGCGGGTGCAGGAAGGAAAATCGACCATCACCGGACGCGTGACGGATGCAGCATCCGGTAAGAGCATTGCCGGCGCACTAGTCAGCGCTATCGGTGTGGTGAGCGGAGAGAGCGGATGGGCTGAAACCGATGAGAACGGCAACTATACTTTGACGAAACTTAAAGCAGGCACCTATTATCTCGTCGCGTGGGCTCAAGGATACCTGCAGCAATACTACAACAACAAAAGCTCCTTTATGGAGGCCGATCAGATTGCCGTAGGCGATTCGGTGGTGCTCAATAATTTCAATTTTCGTCTGCAGCGTGGCGGCTCGATTTCCGGTCGGGTAACCTATGAAAGCGGCCGTCCTGTCGTTGAAGCATATTTAACTGCCTCACCCGTAGGTACTTTTGACCCCGAGACCGAACCGACTTTCGGCAAGACCATTACAGATGAAAACGGCAATTACATCATTGAAGGCCTCCGCAGCGGCGACTATATCGTCGAACTTCAGGCGCGCACTAAATGGCAGTGGTTTACTCTTTGGTATAACCAAAAAACGAACTCTGATGAGGCAGACAAGGTGCGGGTTGTGGTCGGTCAAAATACCAACGACATTAATTTCACCGTGCCGATTCAAGAAGCCTCCGGCAGTATCAGCGGTATTGTAAAAGATACGGAGGGGAATCCGATTTTCGGCGCTTATATCGGCGTGCAATCCGCCGATCCGAATCAATGGATTTATGCTTATGCCTCGACTGATGAAGAGGGGAGATATCTCGTTGAAGAGCTGCCGGACGGCCGCTATTACGTTTCCGTCGGAGTGCAGAACGGATGGCAATATATCTACCGCTGGTGGCCGGGAGTGGAGCGATTCGAGGAAGCTCAGCCCATTTTTGTGAGCAAAACGGCACCGGCAACTGCGGATTTTACGCTGCCGCTGATCGTCGGCCGATCCTCGATCGCGGGCCGCGTTACGGATACAAACGGGCGCCCGCTGGCCGGCGCAAGTCTTTCCATTATGCCGGCTTCCGGCGACAATCCCGATGGAGTAATCAATGCGGTTTGGGCCTGGGCAATGACGGATTCCGAGGGCTATTATCGCGTCAAACAATTGCCTGCCGGCCGCTATCAGATTTACTGCAGCTATTGGGAAGAGCAAAAATTCGGGGAACAATGGTGGAACCATAAGGACAGCCAGGAGAAAGCAGATGTTCTGGTATTGGGAGCCGAAGAGGAACGGAACGGAATCGACTTTACTTTGACCGTAAAACCTGTCTTTGGCGCAATTGTCGGTGCCGTTTTTGATTCACTCACCGGCATGCCGGTGCAAAGAGCGCTTGTGCAAATTACCGCTGCCCCAAGGGACGGGTTAGGGAGCAACAATATTGCGGCTGCATATCGCTTTTATTGGCGACGCATGGCGGCCATTACCGATGAAAACGGTCGTTTTGCCGTCGATTGGCTCTATGAGGGCGACTATTATGTTTCGGTCTATGCAAACGGAGCTTTTGAGTATTTTGAAAATGCACCGGTCATCGAGTTGGCCAAGCGGGTTAAAGTGAACGGCGGTGAAAAAAGCGAAATTGCCGTCAAAATTGCGCCCAGACGCGATGGAAAAGGCATGATCAGAGGGCGTGTTCTGATGGAGGGAACGCAGACCCCGTTCGAGATTGCCGTTGTAACCGCTCAACCGGCCATTCGCGCCCAGGTATGGCCGCAGTCGGAAATGTTCTATACCGCGGTTGCCGATACCAACGGGTACTTTGTATTGACAGGACTTCCGGAAAATACAGAGTTTCTAATCTACGCTTTTTCGATGTGGACGGTAGGGGAGTACTATAACAATGCCTACGACCCCGAAGAGGCGACGTTGGTGCGTTCCGGCTATCCGAATGCAACTGTGCTCAAGGACATCGAATTGCCCGTATATCGGTGGTTGTGGAATGGTCCCGAAGACGGCGGCAAAGGCGTGATGACCGGACAGGTGGTCGGCCGTGTGACGGACGGCGACGGCGAACCGATTGCAGGGGCGCGGATTATCGCATTTAACGAAAGCCGCCAGCCTGTTGCGGATGCTCTCACCGACAGCCAAGGCAACTATGAATTAAGCGGCCTGCCGTTCGGCAATTACATTTTGCGGGCGGGACGTTTTGGATATAAATCGGTCTTTAATAACAACGCAGAATCTTTCGAAGACGCCAAACCGATCACTCTGGGAGCCAATCGAATACAAGTGGATTTCGTTCTCACTCTCAAAACGGAGGTTGTCGAAGAGAAAGAATCTGCTCCCACCAAGTTCGAGCTGTTGGGCAATTATCCCAATCCCTTCAACCCGGAGACCGTTATCGTTTTCCGGGTGCCGAGCCGGAGCCGCGTATCGTTGAACGTTTTCAACCTTTCCGGCAAAAAGGTGGCCGCGCTGGTCGACGAACCGCTTGAGGCCGGCCGTTATGAAATCAAATGGAACGGTCGAGACGATACCGGCAAATTGGTAGGCAGCGGCGTTTATATCTACTCTCTCCAAGTCGACGATGTGATCAAATCCGGCAAAATGGTGTTGATCCGCTGACCAAAAGCTCCGAGGCGCTTAGGCCTCGGAGCTTTTTTTTTCGACAGACATTTCTCCTTCACTGTCTCCGATAAAATCCGATAGCCTTCCTTTGCGTTCTATTCTATTGCTGCCCTAATCATATTTTGGGTTTTACCGCAATTAATATTTTCAGATTGACAATTTATGAAAAATGACATAAAATATAATCGACTTATTTTACAAATTCATGGACTGCAAGAGATACAACCGCTTGAGCCGACTATCGCCCTCTTTTAAGACCTTAAATCAAAAATCTAAGGAGGTAAGATTATGCGAACTCTATGGGCGGTATTGTTTGCGTGGCCGTTCATTGCCCTTGGCTCTGCAAATCTGATTGTCAACCCGAGCTTTGAAGACGGCGCAACCGGCTGGACATTACTTAACGCCTCGATTGAACCTGGGGATATGATTCACGGATCTTACCTTTGCGCAGTTCATGCGGGCGGAGAGGGAAGCGTTTCGCAGACTGCAGCGGTGACCGTAGGCAAGAGTTACGTGGCTTTAGTTTGGATCAAAATGGGCACATGGGGAGAAGCCGGTTGGCTGGAAGTAAAATATGGCGAATTTGATATTCACTTTCAGGAAATTACTCCCGGACAATGGCATCTCTATGCTGTTCCTTTTTGGGCTAAACAGGATCAGGTTACGATTACTTTTCGCGTGGCGTCCAGTACGCGGGGCGCTTTTTGCGACATGTTCTGCCTTGCCGAGTATGAAGAGCTTTTGAGGGACGGCTCTTTTGAAATGGGCGGGAGCGATTTATGGAAGTGGAACGCCTGGAACTGGGGTGCGAGCATATCCGACTGGGAAGCGCATACCGGTTTGTATGCCATGAAAGCCGAAGCAAGCAGCGGCGGCGGTTTTGGTTATTATCCCGATATTTTTGCCCCCGGAGAAATAATTATTGCCGCTGCCTGGATCCGCACCGGTGAAAACTCGCTCTGGTACCCCGGTTTTCGCGATCATACGGGCTGGACAAACCTGGGCTGGTGGGCCGTGCGCAAGGAAAAACATGTTACAGAGATCAACATCGAATACTCGGACGTCAGCTGGAATCAGTATGTCATACCCTACAAAATTCCGCTAAACGGTTTCAATCCCGAAATTCTTTGGTGGCAACAGAACGGCGAATCGGAAAGCTATTGCGACGATTTGATGTTGTTCCGCAGCCCTTACAAAGACTCGGAAATCCCTTGGAAATTCATCATGAATGACCCCGAGGGCATCTGGAACATTTGGCCGAATCCGGACGATCCAACCTGGCCGTTGACGCCCGCCGTGTCCGTAGAAAAAATGCAGGACGCATTGCCGCAGAGTTTTGTGTTGCGTCAGAACTACCCGAATCCCTTTAATCCGGAAACGCGGATACCCTTTTCGCTGATGCGGGCTGGTCGCGTGAGATTGTCCGTATACAACGCCAAGGGCGCATTGGCGGCGCGGCTGGTCGACAGCTATTTGTCGGCCGGTGAGTACGAAATCAAGTTCAACGCGGGTTCTTTGCCTGCCGGCATCTACTTTTATCAGCTCGAAGGGGAGGGGGAAACACAGGTGAAAAAGATGGTGTTGGTAGAATAGGGCAGGAGGGGCGGCAAAGCCGTCATGGGAAAGAGTGAATTTCGTAAAGGCGGCTTTGCCGCTGCTTCTATTGAGTGGCTTTACAGGTTTTGAACGATCGGCGCATCAGCCGCACCCGGAGCGAGCGGAGCGTGTAGGCTGCATGCGCTTGTTAGGCCGCCGGTTATAGAACATTGGCTTCCACCTGCGGGTATATCCGGTCAATCTGATCCTGCAACCCCATCGTACAAGCGATAGCAGTCGCGATATGGATGTAGCGTACCGGGTCGTCCATCAAGCGGCCCTTGCGGTCTTTCAGGTATTTTTCCAGCACCTGATAGCCGCCAATCTGATACTCCCACATCTGCGGCGTGACGCCCTCGAAGTATTTGCCGCCGTTGATGGCAACGCGCCCGCTGGCCGGGTCATACCGCACAAACTCTATTGTGTCGCTGCCCTGCCCCTGATACCTGACGCCCGGCGGCTGCGGGACTTGACGCAGCAGGTGCAGGTCGATCAACTCCTGCCCCAAAGCCGCCATCCGGCGGAAGAGGTCAGGGTCAGACGTGAAGGGAACGCGAGGGAAGTCGGTGCGCAGTTCTTGGGCATACTTTTGGCGGTAGGCGGGGCTGTAGAAGACGGCGTAGATATAGGCCAGCACTTCCTCCGGCGCGGGCGTGAAGCCATAGGCAGCGCTCAATTTGGGCAGCAGCCACTCCGCCAGGTTGGGCTTGCGCGCCTGATGGAACATGTCCGGCGATTCGGTAGAGGGGTAGAGGTAGAGAGGGCAGTAATAGTTAATGTCAAATGCCGCTACGGTTTTATGACCGCCAATGTTAGCGGTGATATATGCTCCAAATTCTTCTTTGTGCTGTTTAGGAGTAATCAATGCGATATTCTCCCCCGCCAGCATGTGGCGCATGACTTCGGGACGGGGCATGCAGTGAAAGCCACGCGAGCGTCCGGTGTAGTAAGTATAGCGGACGTCAAAGGGGCGGTACAAAATCGGCACGACTTTGTCCTTGTGCGGTCCACCATCGCGTTTCAAGTCTTGTTGGGCGAGCAAAACTTTCCAGTCGCGGGCATCTTTTCCCAATTGATAAGCCTGCCGGGCGAGTTCAGCGTCCATCTGGCTGAAATTGAGCACAGTCGTCCAGGCCTCATGTGCCGTCCAGTGAATGGTGAGATTATCCCTCGCCGTGACGATGCCGACGCTGTTGACCGGGAAAATCTCCGTGATTTGCGGCCAGGAAAGATAGTTCTGGAGGCCCTGGGTCTGGCGCGGGACAAAGAAGTAGGAGGGCGGGGCCGGCTGGACGGGCTGGTAGCCGGCGCTGGTCAGGTTGTGGGTTTTCAGCCAGCGGTATTTCTCTTCGCGCAGGCCGTAGAGGTCGGCGTGATAGACGCCACGCCGTTCGCGCTGGCCATGCTTGACGAAGAGCGCAATTGCCACCCCCTGACGGATGTCGAAGACATTTTCATCCGGGCTGCCGTCAGGAGCGGTTTCGCGCTTCAGGCTGTTGCCGTGCAGGTTCAGCAGGTAGATTTCGTCGAAGGTTTTCAGCAGGCTCTGGCGCATTCCCCGAAAGGTGGGGTTATCCAGGTAGCCGTGATTGGTAATCATCGCCACGATGCCGCGCCCGGCCTTATGGATTTTCCACTGGGCAAAGCGCAGGAACTTGACGTAGTCATCCTGCAGCCATTTGGGGTTCTTCTCGCCCAGCGGCTGGCCGTCCACTTCGTAGTAACTCTGCGCCCCATCCAGGCTGGTCTTGAGCAAGCGCTCTGTCCAATCGTTTTGATTTGCCGAGAGGCCGGAATAGGGCGGATTGCCCAGGATGACGAGAATCGGCTCGTTCTTCTTGACCTGCGCGGCGTGATGGCTTTCCTCGGAGAGCGAGGCCAGGCCGGGGATGGCAATCTGTTGCAGGTCTTCCATCTCCAGCGCGTTGGTCAGGAAGGATTGGAAGCGTTCGCCGTTCTGGAGCGGGACGCCGAGCGCTTCGAGCAGGAAACCGATTTTGAGATGGCCGATGGCGTAAGGCGCCATGAGCAACTCGAAGGCGTAAAAATGCGGCAAGATGTGTTTGCGCAGAAAGGTCTCTTTTGCCCCGTCTCCATACTTGCCTGTGAACTCCTCGAAAGCCCGGCGGATGGCTTCGGCTGGGAAGGTGAGCGTGCCGGCGGCCGGGTCGAGCAGGGTGACGCGTTCATCGGCCAGGCCATCAGTCAGTTGAAAGCGCGTTTGCAGCAGATGGTGAACTGCGCGGACGATATAGTCCACCACCGGCTGGGGGGTATAGTACACACCGCGCCGCTCGCGCGTTTCGGGGTCATATTCCGCCAAAAAGGTCTCGTAAAAGTGCAAAATGGGGTCATCGCCTTTGCCCTGACGGTAGTACTGGGTCAAGATGGCCTGCACATCGGCGGCGTTCAACACAGCGGCGATGTCGTCCACGATGACTTCCATCTGCGGCGAGGGCTTGCCCAGCGAGATGAATTGAAAGACATCGCGCAGGATGCCGATGGTAGAGGGGATGAGCGAGTAGGCCATCTGGCGGTTGAAATTGTTCTGGGCGCGGGTGCGGGCGGCAAAGAGGCCGTAGGTAATCGTCTGTGCATAGAGGTCGGTGAACTGCTCTTCGGTCAGACCGGCGATGAGATACTTTTGGAAAGCATCGTAGAAGCCGTAGATGTCGCCCTGTTTTTGAACAATTTGCCCGGCCAGTTCCGGCAATATCACCTGGTCACGCAAGAAGCGGGTACGCCGCGCCAATTCCACGGAAAGGGTTTCGGGCGTCAGCGCGGACGGCAAGGTGAACGAGAAAAACGTCCGAAAGAGACTCTTCAGAGCCACTTCCTGTTCAATGGGAGGTTTGGTCTTGAGGGATTGCGCAATGAACGGACGGGCGAGGAGAGCGCGCTCGATAAGAACTCCCTGGTGATAAAGGCGAAATTCGTAGAAATCGGTCAGGATGAGATTGGGAAACGTGTGCAGGTAACGGAGGAGTTGTTCTGAAGTCTCGACCAGGTCGAGTTTTGAGCCCGGCGCTTTGGCTTCGATGTAGCCGATGACCTGATACGAGCCATCCCAAACGCGAAAATCAGGGTTGCCGGCTTCGGTCTTTTTGGGCAGCACGGTGACCTGAATAGCGCGTCCCTCGGACTGAGCAAGCGATTCGAGTAGGTCTTTCAGCGCTGGGTAGTAGCTCTCCTCGCGGGCATCGCCGCGCTGTGTGAGGTCTGCGATAGCCTGAAGGTAAGATTTCAATAGATTATTCATTGTTCGTTGGCTCTTTAGTCATTCGATAAAGCGGCCTAATGATCTCGATCAGCTGAGATAAATCTTCGATGCGCTGAAAGGCGAGGCCAAAGTCGCCGTCTCTCGTCAGGTCTGTGGGTGCAGCAATACAGCGCAAACCGGCGGCAGCAGCCGAACGCACGCCTCGCTCACTGTCTTCGACGGACAAAGTCTCCGAGGGCTGCAGATTGTATAATCGAAGAGCCGTCAAATACGGATCCGGATGCGGCTTGCGAAAACGAAAATCTTCGAGCGTCAGCACAAAGCTAAAATAGGGCAGCAGGCTTGTGCGGGCATGCATGATCTCAAAATGCCGTCGCTTTGCATTGGTGACGACGCCGAATCGGCAACGGTCTCGTAGAGCTTCAAGTACTTGCCGAATCCCTTCCCGTTCGACCGTTTCGGCCATCAGCAGTTGCTCATACAGCGCGTCTCGGCGCTGCCGCAGCGTCGAAAGAAATCCTTCATCTGCCTGCCCCTTTAACGCCGTTGCGAGACAGCTTTTCCCCTGGCGCAACGAGATCTCGCAAAAATCGTCGAGCGTCAGTTCAACGCCTATCTCGGCAAGGGCGGCGCGATTTGCCTCGAAAAAAAGCTTTTCGGTATCGACCAAAACGCCGTCGTTGTCAAAGATGATCGTCTTAACCAGCTTTTTTTCTCCAAGGTGTTTAAAAGGTGACGCCGACCGTAAAGGTGGACGTAAAGCCGAGCAGGCCAATGTCCTTGTAGGCGTAGTCCAGCTTGAGCAGCTTGTTGCCCAACAGAGCAATGTGCGCCCCGCCGCCGAAGGTTATGCCGTATTCCGATTTATCCATATACAGACCCCGGTAACCGACGCGCAGCATAAAGCGGCCGCGTCCGGGAATCGTATAGGCGTACTCGGCGCCGAGGTTGAGCGATTCGCTGTTATTGTTGGGATGCAGAGCATCGACGGCAAGGGTGAGCAGCTGAGTGTCGGTGGCAATGGGATACGCCGCAACGCCGAGCCGCAGGATCAGCGGCAGCTCCCATGACTGAAGCCGAAATTGGCCCTCCACGTCTTTGTAGTTTCCATTTTGATTCGGCAAAATATCGATAGGGCGCAGCAGATCCATGCCGTCGTAGCGCATACGCATGCCATAATTGGAAATGCTCATGCCGATCGCCAACCCCTTTTCACGGTCGCCGTCAGGGGCGAAAAAATGCGTATTGACCAGCACGCCCAAGTCCATGGCGGCGGCTTTGGCATTGAGATGCCATATATTGGAAGAGATGAATTTGGCCGAAGCGCCGAAAGCAAACCACTGGGCCAATTTGCGGGCGTACGAAAACGACGCGGCATAGTCGGCGGCGGCATAGGTTTCGCCTGTACCTTCCTGCATATCCAGCGAGGTCACAGGCGTGCGGCCGTAATTCATACCGGTAATGCCGATCGCCAACACGCCGATGCGCGGCACAGTCACCCCGGCACCTAAAAAGCTTACTTTAATTTCCGCAATCCACGGCTGGATCGAAAACTGAATTTCGTTTTTCTCCATGTAGGCCAAGCCGGCGGGATTCCAATAGATCGAGGCCAAGTCCCTGGTTGCCGCGACCTGCGCTTCGCCCATGGCGTTTGCGGCGCTGCCGATGCCCATTTCCAAGAAATTTGCCGCCGTTGTGCCGACGCGAAACGGCCTGTTTTGGCCATAGGCCGTTGCAGTCAACGCGGCTGTCAAAAGCATTATCGTCAACTTTTTCATGATGTTACTCCAGGCTTGAATCTGTAATTCGCTGACAAGTTATTTGATCACGGCAAATTTACCCACTTTTTCATCGCCGCTGACTTTGGATTTGACGTGAAAGATGTACATGCCTGCGGCGATCTCTAATCCTTCGCGTGAGAGCAGGTCCCAATGAACGGCACCGTTTTCCGGCTCATTGTTCACGTCGATTTCATCCACCAAAACGCCGGAAACGGTAAAGATGCGGATCTTGCATTGCGCCGGTATGTGGGTGAACATGATCCGTCGCCGCTGATTGAGGTATTTGTTGGCCACCGCCGGTTCCATTTCGTTGGTGGCAATGTAGGGGTTGGGTACGACTTTGATGGAATCCATCGTCGTCTTGATGTCGCGAACGTTTTGTGCGTCCTCGGGACTGACGGTGAAGACGAGCTTGTCGGCTGAGGTCAGCGGCCGGATGAGACGCAGCCTGTAGACGTCGTTCGGCTTCGGCAGGCGGTCGGCGCTGCCGGCATTGCGCATGTCAATCGACAAAACCGTTCCCGCCCAATAGATTTTTCCCATGTAATTGACTGCATGTCCTGCCAAAATTAGGTCCTGATCCCAGTCGTAAACCCCGTTGCCGTTCAAATCATGGGTGAGCAGATCGAGCTTTTCATACTCGCCGGTCGAATCAACGGACGCGAGATTGCGCACATAAAAAGGATAAGAAACATTGAGCAACAGATCATTGCGGCGCAGAGGGTTGTCAAAAACGTCGCGGATTTGGGAAATGACGGAGGTTTTTGTTCGGTAGACCTCACTGCCGGTAAAAACGATCTCGTACTCATAAGGAAAGTATTTCGTCTCCGGCCCGATCAGCACCTCGATGGGGCTGTTGCCGGTAATCCAGCCGGAATTGACGTAATCGATCATCACCGAATCGACGGCGCGCGACATGTCCACCGTTAGTTGAATGCCGTCGAAAATGTCGGTCAGAATCGGAGCATCGGTTCGGTACCGCCAAAACTTTGCATCTGCGTCATAATAGAGATGATCTTCAGGAAAAGAGTTCGGCGTTTCTTCGTACACCAATTCCCGTTTGCCGCCCGTCACATCCCAGACCTGAAAACCGTTGGTGAGCAATTGGCCGTCGAGCGGATGACGATAGCGCTCGCCGCGCAAATAATCGATGACGTCGGCTGTAAAAGTGATCTCGTAAGTATGGTTTTTTTGCGCATGGCCGATGTCCACGACCGCCGGCGTGATGAGTCCCTGAGGAACCGTCGGTGAGCTCGCCTGCTGATCGATAACAATATTCGGCGCAAGATAGCCGGCGGCGCGGGCATGTGGCGTGACGACCGCCACGTTTTGTCCGATGCGGACAATCTCTTCCGCCTCGTTTAACTCGATGACGACATTGTTTTCAGTCGGCGATACGCCGAACTCCGGAATACCGTAATCGTAGGCAACGATCGCATAATAATAGGTCACGCCGTTTTTAACATCGTCGTCGATGTAATAATGGCGGATGCCGGTATCGTCGCCCAAATAATAAGCCACGCCCTCGACGATGCCGTAATCCGCATAGCCTTGAATGTGATCGATGAGGTCGCATTGAAAGAGCGGCACTTTGGCAAACTTGTCGCCTTGTCCTGTGGTGATCAGCTCGGCGTCGGAGAACATTTTGTCCGTTGCGCGATACAGCTTGTAGCCTTCAAAGTCGTTGACGTTTTGGAGAAACGGCTCGTGCGTACGCTTATCGGCCAGATCATCCCACGTTAAAATCACTTTGCCGTCGCCGGCGGTGGCGCGCAGTTTCGGCAAAATGGGAGGTTGGGCGAACCGATAATCGCGCTCATAGATGAGCTGAGCAGTTTCCTTCAGGCGGAACATTTTCGGCGCATAATGGCCGGGAGCCCGCAATTGCGCAAGATTATCGCGCGTAAACATGATCCCCATGGAGATCCGCTCCGTGCGGCCTTTGTAAAAGGGGAAAGGAGTCGAAGCGAACACCTCATATACCGAGCCGGGGCCGCCGGAATAGATGTAGGTGTCCAGGTTATGGGAATCCATCAGTTTCCACATGGTACGGTCCTGGCCGATGAAATAGTTCATGCTCTGCCACTGCGGCCAATCGAACAACGCAAATGAAGTGAGGCCGATCATGTCGGCCTCGGAAACGTCAACGGCGGCAAAGTTCGGCTCGCAGCCCACACCTTCGATAAAATCAGGGCGATGATTGCATTCGCCTTCATCCGGACCGTTATAGTTAATGTCCAGCGGCCCGACGCCGTCCAGACCGACGTCGTCCCCAGGATACTCTCCGTCTTCGAGGTACCACATCCCGTTTGCCCCCTGATAGGCATAGACGCCGTTGCCGTTCTTATCATAGCCGTCCTGCCAATCCTGATCCTCATCGCCTTCATAATGGGGATGCAGGTTCTCCGGCTTGTAGTGGTAAAAGCGCAAAAAATTGTCGAGATTGGCGATGCCGTCGGTCGGTCCTACAAGCGCGCCGGCAGGATTATCGCGCTTTTCGTCGATCAGACCGTCTTCATCGTTATCACCGCTGTCATAAGCGCGGCCGGGACTTTCCAAATAAGCAATACCCACTACGCCGGGGATCAGGCCGCCTTCGCCCACGCCGATGGATTCCCAAACGTAGCACAAGTCGAGCACGTCGTCAAAGGCGCCTTCTTCCTTGTCGCCGCCTGTATCGCCGCCGATGCTGTTGTCGATAAAATAGCCGAAGCCGCAGGTGATCAGATCGTAATCGGAAATGTTGGATATATTGTATTCCCAAAAGATCATGTCTTTGGCTTCGGGATTATTCCACTGAAATCCGCGAACCGAAACGCGCAGCCCCAAACCGCCCCACGGATAGCCGCGTTGAATTGTCACGTCCGGATCGTTATAACCGATGACCTTACCGGGGCGGGGATAATAGCGCAGCCCCTTGGTAATCAGCCTCTCCTGAGGATCGTTGCGCTGAATGATATATTCCATATCCTGGGCGTCGTTGGCGACGAAATAGGTTTCCAGATCGGCATAATGAATGCCGCGGCCGAAGCGGCCGTCCCACTCGCCGGGCCATTTCTTTTCCAAGCCGGTCGACGGCCATCCCTTCAGCGGCCAAGAATCGGGCTTGTTGCTCATGGCCGGATAGTCCTGCAAAGGATTCAGATACCCGGGCACCGGATAAAATCCCCATTCCACGGTGCCGTCATAGTTACGGTCCATATTGGCCGGCGAGAAGCTGCTCGATTGGATGTAAAAGAGCGTGTCGATTTGTTTGACCGCCGAAAGCTGCGCCACCAACAGCGGATCGGTCACCGGCTCGCATTCGTTTTTCAAATAGACTTCACCGCCGATCATCACCGAGACGACGTCCAACATACGCGTGCCGGTATAGTCGTTCGGCCATTTGGAAGTGTTGATGCGCGGATAGTCGGCGATCTGCGTGTTGTTTTCAAAATAGAGCAATACCCGATTGCCGTTCATCGTGCCGGCGCGTTCCCAGGCAATGTCGCCGGCCGGATCATCGGGGCCCTCATAAGGCTTGCCTTGGCCGAACGCTCCGCAGGCGATGATGAGTATGAAAAACAAAAATGAAATGTTGAAAAGCCGCTTCATGTCGTTCTCCCTTTAGACTGACGATTCGTGTTGTGGCTAAAAAATTATGCCGAAACCTAACTTGACCTGCCGCGGCGCCGAAAAGCAGGAGGGATTCTGCACGCGATCTTCGAACGTGTTGAAATCGCTGCGGTGATTGGTTCGGTCTGATTCAAAAATGA
This sequence comes from Candidatus Zhuqueibacterota bacterium, assembly GCA_034506455.1. Classification (GTDB taxonomy): domain Bacteria; phylum Zhuqueibacterota; class Zhuqueibacteria; order Residuimicrobiales; family Krinioviventaceae; genus Fontimicrobium_A. Next base: position 38,080 of record JAPDPN010000004.1, read on the forward strand.
TCGTTGTGTACGGCTGACCCGTGTCCCCATAGACCCAGATTGCATTCTTTCGATCGAACAGATTGTATACATTGAGCTGCAATTGCCCTTTGATCTGCTTGAAAAGCGGAATATTGTAATACAAAGCCAGGTCGAAACTATAACCCGCAGGTTTGTAGGCGTTGTTTTCGTAAAGATTGATGAGCGACAACGGACTGATTTCGATTGGGGAGTAGGTGTAGGGAGTTCCGGAATTGTAGTAGCCGATCAGCGAAGCGCTCCAGGACTTTTCGGCCCAGCGCACGGTCAGGTTAAAAGTATGCCGCTGATCCCAGGACATTGGAATGAGACGGGCGATCGGATCCATGCTGTTGCCGGCGCGCGTAAAGGTGTGCGTCGGGTTGTCGGCATTGCCGCGCGTATAAGCCAACGTGTAGTTGATGCCGGTGAAAAACTTGCCGTATGCATAGTCCCACTTGACTTCCAGACCGCGGGCATTGCCATAGTCCTTGTTGGTGTACAATCCGTACTCGATTTGATTATAGGTGGAAATGATGGCGGTACTCAGCAGATCATAAATGTCGCGATAGTACAGCGCCAGCTCCAATCCCATGCCCTTAATGATCTCCTGCCAGATGCCGATTTCGTATTGGATGGTTTTTTGCGGTTTCAGCAAAGCGTTTCCCATGGTAATTCCGTAATCGTTCACCGGCACGCGGAATATGTTGTTGGCATAGAGGGCGTACATCGGCGGCATTTGGAAAAAGTGCCCGTAGCTGATGTGCAGAACCGCCTGGTCGCTCAACCGATAGGCAAGACCGAAGCGCGGACTGGTCTGGGTCTGCGGCGGCGCTTTCGGATAAGTCGACATCATGCTGTCCGGGAGAATCAATTGATTTGCCGGATTGCGCCGATCCGAGGGATAGACCTGATTCGAATTGAAATAGTCATAGCGCACTCCCAGATTGATGACCATTTCGTTGAATTCCATCTTGTCCTGGAGATACGCCGAAAACTCGTTGGGATAGACGGTATAGACATCCATCGTTTTGTTGGTGATCGGCATGATTTCCAATTGATAAAAAGGAAAGGAGATCTTGCCGGTCTGCGGATCCTGGATCCGATCGTTCTCCATCGAGAGGCCGGAGTAGACGTTACGGACGTCGACACGGTAGCGGTCGATTTTGTGATGGGTATAAAGAAAACCGGTCTTGAAGCTGTGATTCTTGTTCGCCTGCCAGTAGAGGTCAAGCTTTACGTTTGTATCCTCAAAGGTGTCGCGACTCTTGCCCGGGTCATCGTTGCCGCCCGTGGCAAAGCCGGTCGTGTTCGTGCCGCGATGCATCGGATGCACGTAGCGCGGATCGATCGGATCTTTATAGAGATAACTTTGATTGATGTTTTGCAGAAAGCCCAATTTGAGGTCGTAAAACAGCGAAGGCCGAATCATGTGGTTGAGCGATAAAGAGACATAATGCGAAGTGTTGTAATACGTCCGGAGAGGCAACGGATTGTATTTCCAGTAGTGATTGTAATTCTTGTTGCTGCCGTCATTGTATGTGTACATGGCGGCGAGTTTGAGATTGCGTCCGGGTTTGAATGTGAGCTTGCCGCTGAAATTGTCGTAGCGGTCGTGATCCATGGAAACGTACTCGCCGGTGCCGGTGTGCTCGATGTGCCAGTCAGCCGGATTGTCGCTGGGAAAGTCGTTATAGTCCCAAGGATTGAAGCGATGAATGCCGTTGAGATAGCCGTTGAGGTTTTGGTGCCGATAGTTGAAGAAAAAGTTCAGGCGGTCACGGATGATGGGGCCTTCTAATTGGACTTTATAGTCCTGGCTGAGGTTGAGATCAAAGGAACTGCCCAGACCCGGAAAGACATCCGTGTGAGCGGTATAATAATTTGCCAGTGCTCCGGATAGGGACCCATGGTATACATTGCCGCCGTCCTTGGTGACGACATTCACCACGCCGCTCATCGCCCGGCCGTATTCGGCGTTAAAGGTTCCAGTAATCACTTCGAGGTCTTGAACCGCCTCTTTTTCCACGCTGACCGCGCCGTAGGTGCCCCAAAAGCTGTTGTCGACCTGCATGCCGTCGATCATGTAGGTCACTTCGGTGTTGCGGCCGCCGCGGAAATGGCCGTTGACGACGCCCGCCTGCAGATTGATCACCTGACCCAGTCCTTCCACCGGCAACAGAGCCATCTCTTCGGAGGAGACGTTACGCACCGAGCTGGTTTGGTCTTTTTTCACCTGAATTTTGTCTGCCGTCACCACCACTTCGGCGCCTTCAATAACCGTCGGCTTGAGTTTGGCGACCACTTCATAGGTGCGGTTGACCGACACTCGAACCTCATTCAGCACCAGGGTTTCGTAACCCATCATCTGAATGCGCAGAGTGTAAAGGCCAGGCGAGACGTTGATGATAAAGAACGAACCGTCTGCTGCCGCCGCCGCGCCCATCGAGGTGCCGACAACAACAATATTAGCGCCGGGCAACGGATCGTTGGTCTGCTGATCGAGAACAACGCCCGCTATTTTGCCTGTCGTTTGTCCGAAAAGCAGCGGAAACATCGCAAGCAACAAAAAGCAGATCTTGAGGCAATGGGTCTGGGTCATAAGGATTCCCTCTTGCTTTTTAGAGATACAAAAACCAAATGATCATCTTGCAAACATCGATTTTAAGAATCGACCGGTGGGAAAGCTAGACGGTTTACTTGTTAAATCGAATGTATTGAAATGAACTAACTATTGCAAAAAGTTTTTTAACTTTTTTGAAAAAGTTTTGACATTTGCAATAATTTCTCTATCACATCGAAGGGTGAGCAAGCTGATTAACAAGGGGGAGCTGTGCGCCGAGTTGACATGACTGATTCCTGTTTGTTCAATTATAAATACCATATTTTTTGCTATATAGGCATTTCGCTGCTGAATGAAATATTATGGTGACACCATAGCTGATCCTTATGGTCATTCGGCCGAAGAATAATGATTTTGAACGAAAAAAAATTTTTATAGTACCGATAAACTTTTTTTCCCGAAATGAAAGAATGGCTGTTTATTCACCAATTAACTTGAATTTTTGACCGGCGGAAAAAAAAACAAGAGATTAATGGATAACTAATCGCCATGTTTGGAAAATAGTATAACCTGCCGAGATTTAAAAGTACAAGAAGGGGGGTATGCATTCATTCCCTGATCGGCACAATAAAGAGGCTGGTAAAGAGAGGAGTATTAATTCGAATCACGTACATGAAAATAAAAAAGCCGTCTTTACGACGGCTTTTCTGGTGGGCGATACTGGAATCGAACCAGTGACCTCCGGTATGTGAGACCGGCACTCTGACCAACTGAGCTAATCGCCCTCTGACAAAATATATTGCAAATTTCAATGAAATGCAAGTTTTAAATCGACAAGCCGCTTGTCGCCAAAAAACCTTCGCTTTTTTTCAAATATTTAAATACATTCTGGAAAAATTATGAAAACGTTTGTCCAAAAAGCAAAGGGATCGGATCATGCATCTGCACGCAATCGACCTCGGCATTATTGCGCTTTATCTGGCTGCCACGATCTTTATCGGCTTTTACATCTCGAAGCGAGCCTCGCGAGGCCTCGATTCCTACTTTTTAGGTGACCGCGGCATGCCGTGGTATGTGCTGGGCGTGTCGAACGCTTCTGGAATGTTCGACATTACCGGCACCATGTGGCTGGTTTATATTTTGTTCGTCTACGGCCTTAAAAGCGTCTTTCTGCCCTGGGTTTGGCCGGTTTTCAACCAAATCTTTCTCATGGTTTACCTGTCGGCTTGGCTGCGCCGGTCGAACGTCATGACCGGAGCCGAATGGATTACGCTCCGTTTCGGCAAGGGTAAAGGCGCGACGCTTTCCCATCTCAGCGTCGTGGCGTTTGCACTGATCAGCGTCGTCGGTTTTCTCGCCTACGATTTCAAAGGCATCGGCAAGTTTGCGACCCAGTTTCTGCCATGGGACTTGACCAACGTCATTCCGGGGATCTCTTCGGCCAACATGTACGCCTTTATCTTTATGGGCATCACGGCGCTTTATGTCATCTCCGGCGGCATGTTCAGCGTAGTATTCACCGAAGTCCTGCAGTTCATGATCATGACCGTTGCCTCGATTGCCGTCGGCGTGATCGCCATGGCCAAAGTCTCACCGCAAATGCTGGAACGAGTCCTGCCCGCCGGATGGAAAAACATCTTTTTCGGCATGCATTTGGACTTGGACTGGACGGGCATCCTCAATTCCGCCAACAGCAAAATTGCCTCGGACGGCTATTCGCTTTTCGGCTTTGTCTTTATGATGCTGATCTTTAAGGGCTTCCTGGTCAGTATGGCAGGCCCGGCACCCAATTACGACATGCAGCGCATCCTCGCCACGCGTTCGCCGAAAGAAGCGAGCATGATGAGCTGGTTCGTCAATATCGTTTTGTTTATCCCGCGGTATATGATGATCGCCGGCGTGACCGTTTTGGCGTTGGGATATTTCCTGCCGGAACTGCGCGCCATGGGGGAGAACGTCGATTTCGAGATGGTGCTGCCCTATGCCGTCAGCCGGTTCATACCCATCGGACTTCTCGGCCTGCTGCTGGCGGGTCTGATCTCCGCCTTTATGTCCACTTTTGCCGCTACGGTCAATGCGGCGCCCGCTTATATTGTCAACGACATCTATAAGCGCTACATCAACCCGACGGCGGACGACAAACGTCTGGTCTTCCTGAGCAAAGCGGCATCGCTGGCTGTGGTCATCGTCGGCATGGGATTCGGTCTCATCGTCGAATCGATCAATTCAGTGACCCTAATGATCGTAAATGCTCTATGGGGCGGATACGCCGCCGCCAATGTCCTGAAATGGTACTGGTGGCGGTTCAACGGCTACGGTTATTTCTGGGGCATGGTCTCGGGCATTCTGACAGCCGCCGTTTTCTACGCCTTTGACCCCAACATGGCGCCGATAAAGTCTCTGAGCATTTTTCCGGCCATTCTTGCCGTTTCCATGCTCTTTTGCGTCATCGCCAGTCTGCTGAGCAAACCCGACCCCGATGAGGTTCTAAAAGAATTCTATCGCCGCGTCCGTCCCTGGGGATTCTGGAAACCCATACATGACAAAGTCGTCGCCGAACATCCGGAATTCAAAAAGAACACCAATTTCAAGCGCGACTGGGTCAATATCTTTGTCGGAATCATTTGGCAAACCTCACTCGTTGCCTTTCCGATCTTTCTCATCATCCGCGAATGGACCTCTCTCATCATTACGATTCTTGTGATCGCCCTGACCAGTTTTGCCCTTAAAAAGAACTGGTACGATAAGCTCGAAGAGGATTGACAGTCGGCTGATGCGGCATGATGCAGGACTCAACTCATCATGCCGCAGTAAAGATGAATCCCCCACTTATGAAGCCCGTTATACTGCACGTTGCGCCCATGCCGCCGCAACTCGGCGGCATGGAAGCCTTTGCAGGTCATCTGATGCCTGCGTTATCGCCTCATGTCGATGTCATTGTCCTCGATATTGCAAAACCGCTTTTATTTGCGCAACCCAACTATAGGGTCAATGTCGGTTATACGCTTTTTAAAAGACCTTGGCAGCAGACGGCACTGAGCTATACCTACTCTGCCGCTGCCTTTAAAAAATTTCTGCTTTTATTGCGTTATCGCAAGATTGACCTTATTCATCTCCACACTGCATCCTATACTTCGTTCTGGGAAAAATGCCTATACATCATTGCGGCGCGGTTGGCCGGCAAACCTGTCGTGCTGCATGTTCATGGAGCGCTGTTCGACCAGTTTTATGACTCCAGTCCCCGCATTGTGCGGTTGATGATTAACCTTTTCCTAGCTCAGTGCTGGTCGATTATTGTCTTAGGCGAAAAATGGCGGCGGTTTTTTCAAAAGATCGTCTCGGCGCAAAAACTCACGGTTATCGAAAACGGCATAGCCTTGCCTGCTGCGCCGAAGCGAACGCCGCACGCCGATCCGCTCGTCTTTCTCCATTTGGGCGAGATCAGCGAGCGCAAAGGCATCAGCGATTTATTGCGCGCATTTTCTTTGGTCAAGGAACAACGCAGCGATTTTATACTGCGCCTCGTAGGCGGCGGACAGCTCGAAAATGCGGCGCAGCTTGTCGAGACTCTCGGTTTAGGGGAAAACGTGGAGATCCATGGGCCGAAAGTCGGCGAAGAAAAGTGGAAAATGCTTTTTGACTCCGATGTCTTTGTCTTGGCGTCCCATGCCGAAGGGATGCCTATTGCTCTCATTGAAGCCCTGGCGGCAGGCATGCCCGTTATTGCCGCCAAAGCGGGAAGCGTACCGGAAATGATTCACGATGGGCGGAACGGCTTCCTCATTGAACCAGGGGATTTTCATGGCTTGGCTGCAGCTGCCTTGACCTTATTATCGCAACCTCATCTTTGCGAATTGATCGGTCGTGAGAACCGGTCTTTAGCCGAGAAAAGGTTCGACATACGCATCTGTGCCGAAAAAATGGCGCGGCTTTATCAACGTCTTTTGTCAAGCTGGAACAATTGCAAAGCAGGACAAAATAATATCCGGCACCTTCTCCAATGAATTATTGAATGCTTTTTTACCTTGCAATTTATTGAATTTATTGCTAATATTTCAACATGGACGAAAAAGTTTGAGATTTGACAGTGGCTGCCAAGCAGGACAAATATATTTTGATTGCGATTCTTTTGATTTTCGGTGTCGGCGGTCTTTTGCTGCTGCTTGCAGTCAATAGTTCCTCTCTGCATGACGGCGGCGCCAAAATAGGAATTGTAGAGATCAAAGGAACGATTTTCAATTCCGAGCCGATCGTCAAGCAGCTGGAAACGTTTCGCAAAGATGCCTCGATCAAGGCCGTCGTCGTCCGCATCGAAAGCCCGGGCGGTGGCATCGCCGCTTCGCAGGAGATTTACGAACATGTGCGGCGTGTGCGGGATTCCGGCAAACCGGTCATCGCCTCAATGGGCAGCGTTGCCGCTTCCGGCGGCTATTATGTCGCACTGGGGGCTGATTCGATTATGGCAAATCCCGGAACGACAACCGGAAGCATAGGAGTGATTGCCGAATTCCCCAATGTCGATAAACTGATGGACAAACTAGGTATTGAAATGACGGTCGTCAAAAGCGGCCGGTTCAAGGATACGGGGTCGCCGTTTCGGCAGCCGACGGAGCAGGAGATTCGATATTTACAGCAATGGATCGACGACGGCTATGCCCAATTTATTGAAATTGTCGCGAAGGAAAGAAATCTCCCTGAAAACCAGGTGCGGGAACTGGCTGACGGACGCATCTACAGCGGCAGACAGGCATTGGCTTTGGGGTTGATCGATACTTTGGGAACCTATCGAGATGCCGTCGCCTTGGCGGCAAAAGCCGCAGGCGTAAAGGGAGAACCCAAGCCGGTTCGTCTGCAGAAAAAGAAAATGACGCTGGTCGAGCTGATCCTGGGTGAAGATGCCCGCGAGAGATTGATCAGGCAGCTTGCGCCGCAGATGCTTTATTTGCTCCAATAAGTCATGACGCAGGAGATCACTCATCATGACAAAGGCGGACATTGTCGAAAGAATCGCAGAAGGTGTAGGACTTACCAAACTTGAAACCCAGGCGGTTATCGACGGTTTTTTAGCCATCGTAAAATATGCTTTGCAAAAACATCAGCGCGTCGATTTGCGCGGCTTTGGTAATTTCGTCGTAATCCAGCGCAAGGCGCGTGTTGCCCGCAATCCCGGTACGAATGAAGAGGTCCGGGTGCCGCCGCGATATGCCGTCGTTTTCAAGCCTTCCCAGGAGCTGAAAAAGCTCATCAACAAAGAGGACGATACAATAGGATAACCAGGAGGAGGTGATAAGTTTGCCGAGCGGTAAAAAACGAAAACGTCATAAAATTGCGACTCATAAGCGTAAAAAACGCCTGCGCAAGAATCGCCACAAGAAGAAAGGGAAATAAGAAAAAAAGGGCTGAGAGAATTTCTTAGCCCTTTTATCTGTTTTTAGGAGCCTATGCGAAATCCGGCCGAGAACCTGCCGATGCCGGTTTTTTCGGTAAGCGGCATCACGCTCGAGATTAAAGAGCTTCTGGAGATCAATCTGTCGGAGGTTTGGGTCGAGGGCGAGGTATCCAATTTCGTCCATCACACCTCCGGTCACCTTTACTTTACGCTAAAGGACGAAAACGCGCAGTTGGCCTGCGTCGTTTGGCGGCAGAGAGCCGCAATGCTCATGCTCACCCCTCGCGACGGTCTCAAGATTCGTGCATATGGTTCCATCCGCGTCTATGAAAAGCGAGGCGTTTACCAGCTCGATATTCTGCGCATCCTTCCGGCCGGCATCGGCGAACTGCAGGCGGCCTTTGAAGAGCTAAAAGCCAAACTGCGCAACGAAGGGCTTTTCGATGCGCAACATAAAAAGCCCTTGCCGCCCTTTCCGCAGGCGATCGGCATCATCAGCTCCGCCGACGGGGCAGCCGTACGCGACATTCTGCAAATTCTCAATCGACGTGCTCCCTATGTCAAAAAAATTTTGCGACCCACTTTGGTCCAAGGCGACGGCGCTCCGGCCGATATTGTTGCGGCCCTGCGCGATTTTAACGACTACGGCCAAGTCGACCTGATTATTCTTGCCCGCGGCGGCGGGTCTATCGAAGATTTGTGGGCTTTTAATGAAGAGGCCGTGGTGCGGGCGATTTTCGCTTCCAAAATACCGGTCGTTTCCGCCGTCGGCCATGAGGTTGACTTTACGCTGGCGGATTTTGTGGCGGATATGCGTGCTCCAACTCCTTCTGCTGCAGCAGAATTGGTGGTTAAACCTAAAGTAGAACTTGCAGCTTTTTTGACCGACCTATATCGAAAACAAATTGGTTCGTTGCGGCGCGCCATCGAAAACCGCAAGACTCGTCTGCAGTGGCTGAAGGCGGCTTATGCCTTTCGTCGACCAACAGACTTGGTGCATCAACGTGCGCAAAGGATGGATGAGCTGCAACGGAACCTCTGGTTGCAGCAGCATACCCGCACGCTTTTGCTGAAGGAACGCCTTCAAAACCTAAGCAACCGTTTGCGCAATCTGCACCCGGCCTCGGTTCTGCAGCGCGGCTACGCTCTGGTTCACGATCCCAGCCGCAATGTTTGGATCGCAGAGGCCGATAAGGTCGATGAAACCGGTACAATGCAGGTTTTTTTTCGCAAAGGTGCCGTATCCGCCGCTATTTTATCTAAGGACCTTTCCGCAAAGCTGCCGTTCAATCTCGAGGAAACCTTATGACGCATGAACCGGAAATCTCTTTTGAATCCGCAATGGAGCGATTAGAGGAAATCGCCGCGCATTTGGAAAGCGGCGAGGTCTCTTTGGATGAAAGCATAAGCCTCTTTGAAGAGGCAAATCGCTTGTTCCGCTTTTGTCGGGAAAAATTGCGGCAAGCAGAGGAAAAGCTCTATATTTTAGAACGAGAGGGTAATTCGTTTAAAGAAAAACTTGAAGAATAGATTGCCATGAACCGGACGCTCTTGGAAGCAGTCAATTCGCCGAAGGACATCAAGAGTCTAACGCATGAAGAACTGCGCCTGTTGGCGCAGGAACTGCGCGAGATCATCATCGAGACGATCGCCCGGAACGGCGGCCATTTGGCGCCTTCTCTCGGGGTCGTCGAGCTGACGCTCGCCCTTCATTATGTGTTCGACACTCCCGATGATCAGATTATTTGGGATGTGGGCCACCAATGTTATGCGCACAAGCTGCTAACCGGCAGAAAGGATCGCTTTCATACCATTCGCTGCTATAAGGGCATCAGCGGTTTTCCGAAACCGGCTGAAAGCGAATACGATGCCTTTGGCGTCGGTCATTCGAGTACGGCGATTTCCGCCGCCTTCGGCATGGCGTGCGCGCGCGATCTAAAGAACGAGCGCTTTAAAGTGATCGCCGTGGTCGGCGACGGCGCCCTGACCGGAGGGCTGGCCTATGAAGGACTGAACAACGCCGGTGCTTCGGGAAAAGATTTGATCGTCATACTCAACGACAACAGTATGTCGATTTCGCCGAATGTGGGCGCCATTTCCAATTATCTCACCAGCATTATCGCCAACCCAGTTTACAACCGCATTAAAAGCGATGTGTGGGAATTGACCGGTAAAATGGAAAGCATGGGTCCGGTCATCCGCAAAATCGTGCGCCGATTGGAAGAAAGCCTGAAGGCTTTTATAACGCCGGGAGTCCTTTTCGAGCGTTTGGGTTTCCGTTACTTTGGACCAGTCGACGGTCATGATATCGGCGATATGATCAACCTTTTTCAGGAGATCAAAAACTTAAAGGGACCTTTGCTGGTTCACGTCATTACCAAAAAGGGCAAAGGGTATCCGCCGGCCGAACAGAATGCAACGGTCTTTCACGGTTTGGGCAAATTCGATCTTGCGACCGGAGAGCCGCTCAAGACAAACGGCCCCACCTACACGCAAATCTTTGGTCAAACCATCGTTGAATTGGCGGAGCGCGAGCCTCGATTGATCGCCATCACCGCCGCCATGAGTTTGGGATCGGGATTGAGCGCCTTTTCGCAAAAGTTCCCTACCCGATTCTTCGATGTCGGCATTGCCGAAGGACATGCCGTTACATTTGCCGCGGGACTCGCCAAACAGGGCATGCGGCCATTTTTTGCCGTCTATTCTTCGTTCCTGCAGCGCGCATTCGATATGATTATCCATGACGTGGCCTTGCAAAACCTGCCAGTGGTTTTCTGCATCGACCGCGGCGGGTTGGTCGGCGACGACGGACCCACTCATCACGGCGCCTTTGACCTGGCTTATCTGCGCACCGTTCCTAATATAGTAATCATGGCTCCCAAAGACGAAAACGAGCTCCGTCATATGCTTTACACTGCCTTGAGCTACGACCGCGGTCCCTGCGCTGTTCGGTATCCGCGCGGAGAGGGGTGGGGAATTCCGCTCGATTCCGAGCTCGCCGCCTTGCCGATCGGCAAAGCCGAAGTACTCGAGGCGGGAGAAAGCATCGCTCTGCTTGCACTCGGCTCAATGGTCTATCCCGCCTGGCGCGCTGCACAACGCTTTGTGCAGGAATTCGGTAAAAAGCTGACCGTCGTGAATGCCCGCTTTGTCAAACCGCTCGACGGCGATTTGATCGCCGATTTGGCCAAAACGCATCGAACCGTTGTTACACTCGAGGAGGGGACCTTAAACGGCGGTTTCGGCAGCGCCGTCGCCGAGCTGCTCGCAGACCGCGGCATCGAGGGCGTGGAGCTGATACGGCTCGGCATTCCCGATCAATTTATCGAGCAGGGCGAGCGTCATGAACTATTGGCCGCTTTGGGATTGACGGAAGAAGGAATCTACAAAACGTTGCTGCACTCGCGCACCGGCCATCACTTGATCCAGCGCCATAAAATTTTGCCCTCATTTCTTTTCCGATGAAGCTCGGCATAATCGCAAATATCCAAAAACCCAAGGCCGTTTCTGCGGCAAAAACATTTGCTGCTTTGCTGCAAACGCGCAACCTTGATTATTTTTTTTCCGAGGATCTGAAAAGGTTCCTCGATTCGCCCGAAAAGGAAAAAGTTTTAAGGATCGAACGGCTGGCAGAGATCTGCGATGTTTTGGCGACGTTCGGCGGTGACGGTACCATACTCTCTACCGCCAGGCAAATCGGCGCCGCCGGCAAACCGATCCTCGGCATCAACATCGGTACTTTGGGTTTTTTGGCCGAAGTTTTGATGGAAGAAGTCGAGCAGACATTGGATGATCTCATTGCAGGGCACTATACCCTCATCGACCGCATGGCTCTGCGCATCACCGTCGAGCGAAAATACCTGAGACGCACTTTTTACGCCCTCAATGATGTCGTCGTCGACCGCGGCCCGACAACGAAACTGATCTACATCGATGCCCGCGTCAACGGCAGGTTTCTCAACTCCTATCGCGCCGACGGACTGATCGTCGCGACTCCAACCGGCTCCACAGCTTATTCGCTCTCGGCCGGCGGACCGTTGCTCATGCCGACTATGAATGCGCTGATCGTGACGCCCATCTGCCCTCATTCGTTGTCGGTTCGCCCGATTGTGCTCACCGATGACTGCATTGTGGAGCTGTCGATACGCAAAGAGGCCGAACCGGTGCAGATCAATATCGACGGTCAAAACCAATGTCAACTCTTGGCCAAAGAAAGGCTTCTCGTCGCAAAAGCCGAATACAGCGTCAAATGGATCTCTATCGGCCAGAGGGACTTTTTTGCCGTCCTGCGCTCCAAACTAAACTGGGGCAGCGAAAACAACAGCAGTACATCTGATTCGAAACAGAGTTTATGAAGTCGGAACTGGCGACAACTCCGCTGATGGAGCAATATCACCGCATCAAAAAGCAGCACAAAGATGCCGTGCTGTTCTTCCGGATGGGCGATTTCTATGAAATGTTCTACGAGGATGCTCATATCGGCGCCAAGGTGCTGGGCATTACCCTGACCTCTCGTTCCCACGGCAAGGCTGCCGATGTTCCGCTGGCCGGATTCCCGCACCATGCGCTGGAAACCTATTTGGCGAAAATGATCAAAGCCGGCTATCACGTGGCCATCTGCGAACAGGTCGAAGACCCGAAACTCGCCAAAACGGTCGTTAAAAGGGAAGTCATCGAAATTGTCACTCCGGGCACGGCTGTCTCGGATGATCTGCTGGAGAGCAAAAAGAACAATTTTCTTCTGGCTCTCTGCTTTGAAAAGAACGCCTTCGGCATCGCCAAAACAGATGTGTCGACGGGTGAGTTTGAAGTAGGCGAGTTCCCGCTCTCTCGTTTAGAGGAAAAGATCCGCTCGATCGAACCGGCAGAAATTCTCGTCTCCGAAACCCAAGAAGAAACGCTGCGCCGTCTCTGCCGCTCTCTAAACGACATACCGATTACGGTGCGGGAAGAATGGCATTTCAACTATGACTTGGGACGCGATCTTTTGTTGGAGCACTTTGGCACACTTTCCTTGAAAGGGTTCGGCATCGAGGGCCTCACGCTGGGGATCGCCGCCGCCGGAGCAGCCTTTGCCTATTTACGTGAAAACCAAAAAGAACGCCTTCGCCATATCGCAAAAATCTCGCTGCTGGCGGATGACGAGATCATGCAGATCGACAGCACCACGCGTCGGAATTTGGAATTGATAGCGCCGATGAACGTATCGAATCGACGTGCCACCCTGCTGTCGGTCATCGACCAAACTCTGACGCCGATGGGAGGCCGCAAGCTGGTTCATTGGCTGCTTTATCCTTTATTGAATGTGGAAAAAATTCGTCACCGCCAGGATGCCGTTGAAGAGCTGATGCAGAACAACGATCTGCGCGAAAAGCTGCGGGGTCTGCTGAAGCAGATCGGCGACATCGAGCGGCTGCTGACCAAATTTGCCACCAACCGCGCCAATGCACGGGATGCAAATGCCGTTAAAAACGCCCTTCTGACCATCGCGCAGATCAAAAGCCGACTCGTCGCCTGCAAGAGTCATCGCCTAGTCGCCATTCGGGAAGGGCTCGATCCGTTGGAACAAGTCGCCCGACGCATTGCCTCAGCCATAGTCGAAAATCCGCCGTTGTCCGTAACCGAAGGCGGATTTATTCGCCGCGGTTATCATGAGGAACTGGACTCGCTGCGCGATATTGCCTATTCCGGCAAAGACTGGATCGCCCGTCTGCAGCAGGAGGAGCGGCAAAAGACCGGCATAGCTTCTCTGAAGGTAAACTATAACAAAGTGTTCGGATACTACATTGAGGTCACCAAGCCCAATCTTGCACGGGTGCCGTCGCATTACATTCGCAAACAAACCTTGGTCAATGCGGAGCGCTTTATCACTCAGGAGCTCAAAGAATATGAGGAAAAAATATTGGGCGCCGAGGAGAAAATGGCGGCCATCGAATACGAGCTCTTTAACGAACTGCGAGACTATCTCCTCAGTTTTACCCTGCCTCTGCAGACGAATTCAGCGCTCATTGCCGAGCTGGATTGCTACTTTTCGCTTGCCCAGACGGCGGTCGAGCATCATTATTGTCGCCCCGACATTGACGAAAGCGACCGCCTAGAAATCAAAGACGGAAGGCATCCGGTCATCGAACGGTTGTTGCCGCCCGGCGAGCAGTTTGTGGCCAATGATCTGTACATGGACAACAAAACCGAACAGATTCTCATCATTACCGGCCCCAACATGGCGGGCAAATCGACTTTTTTGCGACAAACCGCTTTGATTGCCATTCTGGCGCAAATGGGCAGCTTTGTGCCTGCCGCCTCGGCCAAGATCGGTTTGTTGGATCGTCTGTTTACGCGCGTCGGCGCATCGGACAACCTGGCGGCAGGGGAGAGCACCTTTTTGACCGAGATGAACGAGACCGCCAACATTCTCAACAATGCCACCGCCAAAAGCCTGATCATCCTCGACGAAATCGGCAGGGGCACCAGTACATTCGACGGGTTGTCGATCGCCTGGTCGGTTGTGGAATACCTGCACAACACGCCGCGGCTTGCAGCAAAAACACTCTTTGCGACGCACTATCATGAATTGACGGAACTGGAACTGGTCTTGCCGCGTGTAAAAAACTACAATGTGGCAGTCCGTGAATGGGGCGATCACATTGTGTTTTTGCGCAAAATCGTGCCGGGCAGCTGCGATCACAGCTACGGCATTCAAGTGGCAAAACTTGCCGGCTTGCCGAAACCGGTTATTGATCGGGCCAAAGAAGTGCTCAAGAACCTGGAAGCGGAAGCCTTGACGCCGGATAATGAGCCGCGTTTGGCGCTGCATCGACCTCAGCAGGTGCAGGCAGGACGACAAATTGATTTGTTCGAACAGCTCGAAAAATCGTTGCGCCAAGAATTGGCGCAGATCAATCCCAACGAACTGACGCCGATCGAAGCCCTGCAAAAGCTGGATCAGCTCAAGCAACTTGCCGGCTCTGCAGGCAAATCATGAGGAAGATTGCGTGAAAAGGCATTTTTTGACGTTGATCATTATTTTTTACTCAAGTCGGACTTTCAGCGCTTCGGTTGCGAAATATGCGGGCGAATTTATGAGCATGGGAGTCGGGGCGCGAGCACTCGGTATGGGCGGAGCCGCCGTCGCCGTCGCCAACGATGTGACCTGCGGATATTGGAATCCTGCCGGATCCTCGCGGCTGCTGTATCCGGAAATTGCCTTTATGCATGCCGAACAATTCGCCGGTATGGTCAACTATGACTATGCTGGGCTTTCGCTTCCGTTGCCGAAAAATGCCGGTTTGACTTTTTCTTTAATTCGCGTCGGAGTTGATGACATTCCCTACACGACTATTCCCCGGCCGGACTTGCGACAAGATACCGTTTTTGTCGATGCGGACGGCAACCTGGTCGTCAATCGGCCTTATGTCTATCGCACCGTAAGCGACGCCGAATATGCCGCTTATTTCGGTTACAGCCGACGGTACGATC
>JAPDPN010000005.1:0-19552 GCA_034506455.1 Candidatus Zhuqueibacterota bacterium
GCCGCGCGCCGGCGCAGAGCTGAACAGCCTGCGCGACGAGCTGACGCGGACCCTCCAGCAACTGAAGCAACAGGAAAAAGATCGCGAGGAACGCGCCGCATTCTTTGACCCGACTCTGCCGGGACGCCGTCCCCCGCAGGGCAGCCTGCATCCTCTGCTGCAGGTGATGGACGAGATCAAAAGCATTTTTATCGGCATGGGTTTCCGTGTGGAGGAAGGGCCTGAAATCGAAACCGACTATTATAACTTTGAAGCGTTGAACGTTCCGGCGCATCACCCCTCGCGCGATATGCACGACACTTTTTATGTCGAAGGCGGCTTTCTCTTGCGTACGCACACCTCGCCGGTGCAGATCCATACCATGGAAAAGCAAAAGCCGCCGATCCGCATGATCGCTCCGGGACGCTGCTTTCGCAAAGACACGCCGGATGCCACGCATTCGCCCATTTTCCACCAGGTGGAAGGCTTGGTCGTCGATCGCGGCGTTTCGTTTGCTGACCTGAAAGGCGTTGTTCAAGCCTTTGCGCAAAAGCTTCTCGGGCCGGGCGTACAGGTTCGCTTTCGCCCAAGCTTTTTTCCATTTACCGAGCCCAGCGCCGAATACGATTTTTCCTGCATTTTTTGCGGCGGCAAAGGCTGCCGGGTATGCAAACAGACCGGCTGGCTGGAGATCTCCGGCGCCGGCATGGTCGATCCGGAGGTCTTTGGATTCGTTGACATCGATCCCGAGATCTATTCCGGTTACGCCTTCGGCATGGGCATCGAGCGCATCGCAATGCTGCTTTTAGGCGTACATGATATCCGCATTTTTTACGAAAACGATTTGCGCTTTCTCAACCAGTTTTAATGGTGGACCGACTTGAAAGTAACGCTGAGCTGGCTTAAGGAATTTGTCGATATTGATCTCTCGATCGACCAGATCGCCGAAACCCTGACCATGCGCGGTCTGGAGATCGAAGAAATCATTCGGCCGCACTATTCTTTTTTCGGTGTGGTTACCGCGCGGGTTCTTGCCGTTGAACCGCATCCGAGTGCCGACCATCTGCAGGTCTGCCGCGTCTCTGACGGAACGGTCGAGCGGGTCGTGGTCTGCGGCGCTCCCAACGTCCAAAAAGGCAAAGTATATCCGCTGGCCGTACCGGGCGCCAAGCTGGGCGATATGAGCATCGAAACGCGGCCGCTGAGAGGCGTTGTAAGCGAAGGGATGCTCTGTTCGGAGAGCGAGCTTGGGCTTTCCGAGCGCGCGGACGGGCTCCTCGAGCTGCCGGATGATGCGCCGCTGGGCAAAGACTTGAAAGAGCTGCTCGGAGAGGCTGATACAACTTTTGATGTCTTTGTAACGCCCAATCGCGCCGACTGCATGAGCGTGATTGGAATTGCCCGTGAGCTGGCGTCGGCCATGGACAGACCGTTAAAGAAACGCGCTCTTTCTTTACAACCCGCGCCTGCCGGCGAAACGATGAATGTGGAGATCCTCGACCCTCAGCGCTGTCCGCGTTACACCGGCAGACTCATTGCTGAGGTAAAAATCGGTCCTTCGCCGCTTTGGCTGGCCAGACGTCTCCACGCCGTGGGCGTGCGGTCGATCAATAATGTGGTCGACATTACCAACTATGTGATGATGGAAACCGGCCAGCCGCTCCACGCTTTCGATCAGGCGTTGCTCAGAGGAAATCGAATCGTTGTACGCAACGCCGACAAAGGGGAACGATTTGTAACGCTGGACGGCAAAGAGCATGAGCTTGGCCCTGAAGACTTGTTGATCTGCGACGCGGAGCGGCCGGTTGCCTTGGCCGGAATTATGGGCGGACTCAATTCCGAAGTCTCTGAGCAAACGACTGCGGTCTTTTTGGAAAGCGCTCATTTCGAGCCCACCGGAATCCGCAAGACCTCCGGTAGACTGCAGGTGGCCAGCGAATCCTCGCGGAGATTCGAGCGGGGCGTCGACCCCAACGGCGCCGTCTATGCGCTGGACCGCGCCGCTCAACTGATGGTCGAATTGGCAGGCGGCAAAATCCTCGGCGAGGTCGTTGATGTTTATGCCAAACCGATCGCACCGTTGACCATTCGACTTTCCACCGCAAAATGCAATGCCTTGTTGGGTACCACTCTGCCGCAGGGAAAAATCGGGTCGATTCTGCAAAGCCTCGAGCTGCCGACGCAACCGATGGATGCCGACGTGTTGTCGGTGCAAATTCCCACTTTCCGTTTCGATCTCACTCGGCCGGTCGACTTGATGGAAGAGGTGGCGCGCTGCATCGGTTATCATGCCGTGCCGCCCGAACCGGCTCCGCGCATCAATCAGATGCAGGAACCGAATCAGCGCGATCGCTTCCGAGATCAAGTGCGGCGACTGCTGGTTTCGGCCGGATTGCGCGAAACGGTCGCCTATAACTTGGTGCCGCGCAAAATAGCCGAAGCTTTTCTGCCGAACGGATTGGAATGCGTCAATCTCATCAATCCTCTCAGCGCCGACATGGCCGTCTTTCGTCCGAACATCCTGATTTCCCTATTAGGGACGGCAGCCTACAATCGTAATCGCCAAATGCCGGATCTCAGAATCTATGAGATCGGGCAATCGGCCTGGAAGATTAACGGCAAAATCGAGGAAAAACTGCAGATCGGCGTGCTGTTGTGCGGCGAAAGGTTAAACAAAGAGTGGTATCAAGGGCCGGTTGCTTTTGATTTTTACGACATCAAGGGTATTTACGAGCATCTTTTCGAAGGCATCGGGATTTCGAAAGCGCGTTTTGTGGAGCCGAAAGAGCCGATCTGGGATCGAGAGAGCGTCGGTCTGGATGTCGACGGACGTTACCTCGGTAGTTTCGGCAAGATTCGCAAAGAAATCTGCGCTTTTTACAAGTTCAAGGTTTGCGATGTTTTCGGCTTGTGGCTCGATTTCGATTCACTCTTTGAATTGCGCACCATACAAAAGCGGTACGATCCGGTGCCGCGTTTCCCCTCGTCGCCGTTCGACCTCGCGCTGATTGTAGACCTCGATACGCCGGTCGGCCGATTGGAGGAGGAAATTCGTCAAGCCGGCGGACCTTACCTGAGAGAGGTTCGCCTGTTCGACCTGTATCAAGGCGATCAGGTGCCGCCCGGCAAAAAAAGTGCGGCTTTTTCATTGACTTTTTCATCAAAAGAACGTACGTTAAACGAAGATGAAGTGAACGAGACGGTCGAAAAAATTCTCGAACGATTGCGCAGAGAATTGGGCGCAGAATTACGACCGAGCTAATCATGGCACAAGAAAGTCTTATTGATTTGTTGGAACGGCGCGTCTATCAGGCGCTTAAAAAAATTGCCGAACAACAAAAGGTCATTCATACTTTAATTCGCGAAAAGCAGGAATTAGAGAAAGCGATCGACGAAAAGGAGAGGCTAATCCGGCAACTGCAGAAGCAGATCGAAGAACTCTCTCAAAACAATGATGCCGAACTCTTGAAAGAGTTTCAGGCAAGAGAAATGAAGCTGAAAGAGCGCCTTCAGGAGCTTGTGGAAAAAATCGACAAGGTTCGATTGCTTGAGTGAAGGCGAACGGTGAGGAAACGAGGCAAAAGCCTTTTCTCGCTATGTCAAGTTAAATGGATAATGAAAGCAAAACCTTCAAGGTCAACATTTTCGGCTCGGAGTACGTTTTACGTGCTGACAAGGATAATGATATTCTCCAAATTGCATCGTATGTCGATCAAAAAATGCGGGAGATTCATTCCTTAAAAATGAGTCTGCCTCTGCATCAGGTGGCCATATTGACCGCCCTCAATATTGCGGAGGAGCTTTTCGATCAGCAGAAGAAAGGAATCGGAGAATATCAGAACTTGAAGGAACGGCTCCAACGGCTGATTCAGCAGTTGGAACTTGGCATTCAAAATCCCGCCGAATGGGAGAAGCAGAACGAGAAATAAGCTTTTCGCCCGCTTCTGAGCCTCTTTAGCCTCAGCCGGTTCTGCACCGGCATTCCTTTCCGTCGTTGCTCTCTAAATCCAAGTCTCACGCTAACGAGTCAGAGTCCACTCAACCGGATCTGACGGAGGGGTGAAGGCAACATGACAACGATGATTTTAACGGCCATGGCGGCCGGCGTCGTCGGGTTTCTCGGCGGCTGGCTGGCTTCCAGATACATCGGACAAAGCAAAGTCGCCAATGCGGAAAAATTGGCGGAAAAGATCATTGCCGATGCGGAAAAAGAAGCAAAAGCACTAAAACGGGAAAAGCAGCTCGAGGCGAAGGACGAATTTCTTCGGCTCAAGCAGAACCTCGAAAATGAAATCAGGCAGCGGAGGGCGGAGCTTTCCAAGCTTGAAAGCAAACTCGCCGGCAGAGAACAAAGCCTCGATCGACGACACGAACTTCTCAGCAAAAAGGAAGAAGAGCTCAAATCACTGGAAACAGATTTAAAGACCCGTTTGGAAAAGACGGCCAAGTTGGAAGCAGAGCTGCAGGAGAAAATTGCCGAGGAGAACGAGCATCTCGAAAAAATCAGCGGCCTGACCAACGAGGAGGCCAAGCGGATCTTGATGAACAATCTGCTGGAAAAGGCCAAACAGGAAGCGGCGCGCGAGATCAAGGAGATCAAGGATCAGGCGCGGCAGGCGGCCAATCGCGAGGCCAAGGAAATTATCGTTCAGGCCATTCAACGCACCGCTGCGGACCACTCTACCGAAACGACGGTATCGGTCGTCAACCTGCCGAACGATGAGATGAAGGGCCGCATCATCGGACGCGAGGGACGCAACATCCGCTCTTTCGAACAGGCGACGGGCGTCGAAGTGATCGTCGACGATACGCCTGAAGCGGTTGTTCTTTCGGGATTCGATCCGTTCCGCCGTGAGATCGCCAAGCTTGCGCTCGAGCGGTTGGTCGCAGACGGCCGCATCCATCCGGCGCGCATCGAAGAGGTGGTGAAAAAGACCACCGAAGAGATGGAAGAAAAGCTGGTCGAAATCGGCGAGAAAGCGCTCTTTGAGACCGGCGTCGGAGATGCGCCGCTGGAGATCAAAAAGCTGCTCGGCAAGCTCAAATACCGCACCAGCTACGGCCAGAACAACCTGCAGCATGCCATCGAAGTCTCTTTTCTCTCGGGATTAATGGCGGTGCAGCTC
Organism: Candidatus Zhuqueibacterota bacterium; assembly: GCA_034506455.1. Taxonomy (GTDB): domain Bacteria; phylum Zhuqueibacterota; class Zhuqueibacteria; order Residuimicrobiales; family Krinioviventaceae; genus Fontimicrobium_A. The sequence continues at coordinate 5,106 of JAPDPN010000005.1, forward strand.
GGATTGGACGGCACGTTGGCCAAGCGCGCCGGACTGCTGCACGACATCGGTAAAGCGATCGACCGCTATACCGAAGGGACCCATTCGCAGATCGGCGCCGAATTGGCAAAAAAATACGGCGAACATCCGATTGTCGTCAATGCCATTGCGGCGCATCACGAGGATGTCGAACCGATTTCGCCCATCGCCGTGCTGGTCAAAGCGGCGGACGCGATCAGCGGGTCGCGTCCCGGCGCCAGGCGTGAAGCGCTGGAAACCTACATCAAACGGCTCGAGGCGCTGGAAGCCATCGCCCGTTCGTTCAGCGGCGTCGGCAATGCCTACGCCATTCAGGCGGGCCGCGAAATCCGCGTCATGGTCGAGCACGAAAAGATCGACGACGCCATGGCCGAGCAGCTCAGCTCCGACATTGCCGAACGGATCCAGAACGAGATGGAATATCCCGGCCAGATCAAGGTCACCGTCATTCGTGAGTTTCGCGCCGTCGATTATGCCAAGTAACGGCCCCGAACGATGAACAGCCGCAAAGACATCGTCTCCGTGCTTTTTATCGGCGATGTTGTCGGCAAGGCCGGTCTGGATGCTTTGACCCAGTGGCTGCCGGATCTTAAAGCGCGGTTCGACGTCGAGTTTACCATCGTCAACGGTGAGAACGGCGCGCAGGGTAAGGGGCTGACGGAAGCATTGGCGAAAAAATATTTAGAGTTGGGCGCGGACGTCATTACCGGCGGAAACCATACCTGGACGCATGCCGAATTTCGGCGCTATTTGGATCAAAGCGATCGAGTCTTGAGACCCGCCAACTATCCCGACAGCGCGCCCGGTAAAGGGGCAGTCGTTCTTACGTCCTCCGCCGGAACGCCGATCGGCGTCATCAATCTGCAGGGCAGAGCGTTCATGTACGACATCGACTGTCCCTTTCGTAAGGCTGATGAGCTGATCGACCGCCTGCGCAGGCAAACGCCGATCCTGATCGTCGACATGCACGCGGAAGCGACGGCGGAGAAAAGCGCCCTTGCCTGGTATCTCGACGGCCGGGTCAGCGCCGTGATCGGCACGCACACACATGTACAGACCGCCGATGAACGCATTCTGCCGAAAGGTACCGCCTACCTCAGCGATGCGGGAATGACCGGACCGCAAGATTCAGTCATCGGCCTTGACGTACAAGTTGCCATTAAGCGGTTTCTTTCGGGCATTCCGGAGTATTATCAGACGGCGACCGCCAACGTTCGCCTGAACGGGGCGTTGATCAAGATCGATCGCCAAACCGGTCGGGCAAAAAGCATCGAACGAATCAATCTGCCGGAGGGTAAGTGATGGCCGCGATTCTAATAGACGGAAAAGCCGTTGCGGAAAAAATTTACGCGCAGCTGACGGAAGAAGTTGCCGAGCTGAAGCAGAAAGGCATTGTGCCGCGACTGGAAGTTATTCTGGTCGGCGAAAATCCCGCTTCCAAATCCTATGTCGGCATGAAGCAAAAAGCCTGTGAAAAAATCGGAATTGCGTCGGCAACCACGCACTTGCCCGAGTCCGCGCCGGAGAGCGAGCTGCTGGCTTGGATTGACCGTTTCAACCAGGACCCTGCCGTGCACGGTATTCTCGTTCAGCTTCCCCTGCCCAATCATATCTCTGAAAAGAGGATCCTGGAAGCCGTCCTGCCGGAAAAGGATGTCGACGGTTTTCATCCGGTCAATCGCGGTCGCTTGGCTGTTGGCGAGGAAACGTTCGTTCCCTGTACGCCGGCCGGCATGCAGGAATTGTTGAAAGCGTATGACTTTAACCCGGCAGGCAAGCACGTTGTCGTCGTCGGGAGAAGCGCCATAGTCGGGATGCCGTTTGCGGTACTCATGATGCAGAAAAAACCGTGGGCAAATGCGACGGTTACCGTCTGTCATACAGGTTCCGGCGACCTCTCGCGATATACGCGCCAGGCGGATATTCTGGCTGTAGCAGCGGGGCGTCCGAATACGGTCACCGGCGACATGATCAAGCCGGGGGCCGTCGTGCTGGATGTAGGCGTCAATCGAGTCGAGGATCCTTCGAATCCCAAAGGCTACAAGCTGGTCGGCGATGTCGATTTTGCTTCCGCGGTACAAACAGCGGGCGCCATTACGCCGGTTCCAGGCGGCGTCGGGCCTATGACCATCGCCATGCTGCTGAAAAATACCGTGATTTCGTGCAAAAAATTTTGTAAATTGAATTAAGAAATGCGCCCGTAGCTCAACTGGACAGAGCACTAGCCTCCGGAGCTAGGGGTTGTGGGTTCGATTCCCGCCGGGCGTACAAAGCCCGCCGAAAGAATTCGGCGGGCTTTTTTTCTTGGCAATTTAAAGTCTATTTCTTACTTTCCCGCCGTCTTTTACTTCCCTATTTAAAATTAGCAAAAGGATGAATGCCGCCATGAAGAACCTTATCTTGCTGATGTGTCTGGCAATGGCTTTTTATTTCAGTACTGCCCGATCCGCCGAAGAGTGGGAAAACCCTGAAATCATCGCCGTAAACAAAGAGGCGCCGCACGCCGCATTTTTTCCGTTTCCGGATCGAACTGCTTCTCTGACTTTTCGTCCTGAAGCATCTACGCGCGTGCAGTCGCTGAACGGTAAATGGAAGTTCAAGTTCCTCGTGTCGCCGGATCAGGCTCCGGCTGACTTTGTTTTCCCCGACTATCCTGATCAGAAATGGGATCTTTTGCCTGTGCCTTCCAATTGGCAACTGCACGGGTACGGCAGGCCGCATTACACCAATATCAAGTACCCTTTTCCGGCTAATCCGCCTTTTGTTCCGCACGAATACAACGAGACCGGCTTGTACCGCACAAGCTTTACGCTGCCCGAAGAGTGGAAAGGGCAGGAGATCTATATCCGCTTCGAAGGCGTTGCGTCGGCGTTCTATCTTTATGTGAACGGCACCCTTGTGGGATACAGCGAAGACACCATGCTGCCGGCCGAGTTTTGCCTTACGCCCTATGTGAAGGAAGGCAGAAATGTATTGGCTGCAAAGGTCATTAATTGGTCCGACGGCAGCTATTTGGAGGATCAGGATTTCTGGCGCCTGGGAGGCATCTTTCGCGACGTCCGTCTCATCGCCAGGCCGCAGGTTTTTCTCCGCGACTTTTTTGTGACGACCGATCTGAACAACGACTATACGGTTGCCGATGTCCGCATTCGCGCCTGGATAAGCAATCGCTCCGCAAAGAATGCCAAGGTTCGCCTGCGCGCGACTCTGCACGAAGGATTTGACGTCGAGACCATGCTCAGCGTCGCCGCTGATCGCGAGTCGACTGCCGACCTGACCGGCCGACTCGATCGACCGCGACTTTGGAGCGCTGAGATCCCGAATCTCTACATTCTTACGCTCGAGCTGACGGACGAGAAAGGTCGCGTGCTGGAAGCGGTCTCGCAAAAAATCGGTGTGCGCGAAATCGAGATGCGCCAGGGGCAATTGCTGGTCAACGGCCGCGCCGTTTATTTCAAAGGCGTCAATCGTCATGAAATTCAGCCCGATTGCGGCCGCGCGGTTACTGAAGAGACAATGATCAAAGACATCCTGCTGATGAAGCGGCACAACATCAACGCCGTTCGCACCAGCCACTATCCCAATCATCCCCGCTGGTATGAGCTGTGCGATGAATACGGCATCTATCTCATCGGCGAAGCGAACGTCGAAGCGCACGAGCTGTGGTCCGATCGCCGCATTTATCTTGATGAAAAGCCTGAATGGGAGAAAGCGTTTGTCACCCGCGGCACTGCCATGGTTCAGCGCGACAAAAATCATCCCTCGGTGATTATTTGGTCCATGGGCAATGAGACCGGCTTCGGCACCCATTTCGATACCATGTACCGCGAGATGAAAAAGATTGATCCCACGCGCCCGATTCATTATGAAAGCCGCACACCGGCCTATATTCACGGCCTTTCCAAGTATGACATCATCTCGACGATGTACGCGAGCCTGGATGGAATCCTCGATCTGGCCGCGCAGGACACCACCCGGCCCGTCATTCTTTGCGAATACGCCCACTCGATGGGCAACAGTACCGGCAACCTGCGCAAGTATTGGGATTTGTTCGAGTCGCATCCCCGTATGCAGGGGGCATTTATTTGGGATTTTGTCGATCAGGGCTTATACAAAAAGACGGAGGACGGACGGCTTTTCTTTGCGTACGGCGGCGATTTCGGCGATGTACCCAATGACGGCAATTTTTGCTGTAACGGCATCGTCAACCCCGACCGCACCCCCCAGCCGGCCATGGAAGAGGTCAAGAAGGTTTTCCAATTCGTCAAGGTCAAACCAATCGATCTTTATGCCGGCATTCTTGCAGTTCAAAATACATATGAGTTTAGAAACCTGAACTTTTTGACCCTTGAATGGCAGCTGTGCACGCCTTTTCGAGTCATCAAGTCCGGAAAAATCGATCGGCTCGACATCCCGCCGCAGGAGACCAGGCCGGTGCAGCTCGGTCATCTTTATGAGGCGATGAAAAGCGATGCCCCTTGTTACCTCAATATCGATTTCAAACTGAAAAACGATATGCCGTGGGCGCCTGCCGGATATGTACTCGCCGGAGAACAATTCGTTTTTCCATTTGTCGAAAAACAAAAGGAAAAGCCGCTTTTGCCGCTGCAGGTTAAAGAGGAAAAGAATCGTCTGCTGCTGAGCGGCGGGAATTGGTTGCTCGTTTTCGACAAGCAAAACGGAGAGCTGACTTCTTTGCGCCTCGACGGTGTGGAATTGCTTGCAGCGGCGCCTCGGATCAACATTTGGCGGGCGCCGACCGACAACGACGACGGCGGCGGGAATCGGAGCTTCGGCGCTCAGTGGCGCAAAGCGGGCCTCGATGCGGTGCAGTGGCAGGCGGGCAGCGTTCAGCTCGAAAAGAATAAATTCGGAGCGACGCTGAAAGTGACGGGGCGATTGCGTGCTGCAGGCGGAGATCTGCCTGCGCAGGTGACCTACGCCGTCGCAGGAGACGGGGAAATCACCGTATCGGTCAAGCTTACGGTTCCCGAATCAATTCCGACTCTGCCGCGCGTCGGCATGGAGTGGCGGCTGCGTAAAGATCTGGAACAAGTCAAATGGCTCGGCCGCGGTCCGCATGAAAATTACATCGACAGAAAAGAGAGCGCGCGCTTTGGACTTTATGATTTGAATGTGCACGATCTTTATTTCCCCTACGTTAAACCGCAGGAGAACGGCAACCGCAGCGACGTGAGCGCCCTCTTGATTCACAATCCATCGCTCGGCCTGTTTGTAAAGGGAGAACCGACCTTTGAATTCAGCGCCACGTTTTACTCGCTGGAAAACTTGACCCGAGCCAAACACATCACCGACATCGCCGAGGCGCCCTTTACGACGTTGAACATCGACTACCGCCAGGCGGGGCTTGGCGGCGATGACAGCTGGAGTCCGCGCACGCATCCCGAGTACCGCCTTTCGGCGCGCGAATATACCTGGCAGTATCGTATCAAGCCGGTGAATGTAAAGGAAAACTCGTTAGAGGCTCTTTACAAGTAGAATTATTTCGATGAGGAGAGGTTATGAAAAAGATATTTACCGTTTTCTTGCTCCTGGTCATCTCTCTTTCTGCCAAAGAGTGGTCGGAAACGCCGGAACAAAAAGCTCAGCGTATGCAGTGGTGGACCGAAGCCCGCTTCGGCATGTTCATTCATTGGGGATTGTACGCCATGGCTGCTCGTCACGAATGGGTTAAAAGTCACGAGCGTATTTCCAATGAGGACTATCGAAAATATTTTGATTTATGGTACCCTGACCTTTACAATCCGAGCGAATGGGCAAAAGCGGCTAAACGAGCCGGCATGCGCTATTTTGTCGTGACGACAAAGCATCATGAAGGTTTTTGCCTGTGGGACAGCAAATATACGGATTATAAAGCCACCAATACGCCCTGGGGCAAGGATCTGCTGCGGCCTATGGTCGAGGCGTTTCGCGCCGAAGGATTAAAAGTCGGTTTTTACTATTCGCTGATCGATTGGCATCATCCCGACTTTACGGTCGACCGCTTTCACCCCATGCGCGACAATCCACAGGAGCGCGCCAAAAACAAGAATCGCGATATGAAGCGGTATGCCGAGTACGTCTACAATCAAGTCAAAGAGCTGATGACCGAGTTCGGCACCATCGATTGTCTCTTTCTCGATTTTAGTTATCCCGGCGATGACGGTAAAGGCCGCAACGACTGGCAGTCGGAGAGGCTTGTCCGCATGATTCGCGAGCTGCAGCCCAACATCATCATCAATGACCGCGCCGACCTGCTCGATAAGCCGTGGGGCTGGGATTTCCGCACGCCCGAGCAGTTCATGCCGCGCGAATGGGTTAAAGTGGACGGCAAACCGGTGCCGTGGGAGACCTGTCAGACGTTTTCCGGCTCCTGGGGTTATCACCGCGACGAGGATACCTGGAAGACCCCTCGTCAGTTGGTGACCATGCTCATCGAGACGGTCAGCAAAGGCGGCAATCTGCTGCTCAATGTCGGTCCCACCGCGCGCGGCACCTTCGATGATCGGGCGTTGAGTCGTCTGCAGGCCATCGGTCAATGGATGGATCTGCACAACCGTTCCATTTACGGCTGCACGGCTGCCCCGCAAGGGTTCAAAACGCCGCAAAATTGCTTTCTGACGTACAATCCGAAAACAAACCGCCTCTATGTTCATGTGCTGGAATGGCCCTTCAGCGGTCTTCACCTGGAAGGCTATGCCGGAAAAATCAAATATGCCCAGCTGCTCAACGACGGCTCGGAGATCACTTTTTCGGAAAATCAAAGCGGCGAGGTCGGCGACCGCGAGGTGGTTACTCTGCATCTGCCGGTCAAACAGCCGTCCGTCATCGTTCCAGTTATAGAACTTTTTCTCAAATGAGAACGTTCTGCAAATGCTTTTACATGTTTTTAAGGAAATGTAGACTGAAAAATATCTTGCATCTTTAAAACGCGTTTGATACTTTACGCCGAAAATCGGCAAAAAATGAATTGAACTTTTTATTGAGGTGCGAATGAGCGCAGCATTTATTGACGACGAAGATGATTACACCGACGAGTCCTTCGATTTCGAAGACAAAGAGTCCGAAGAAGAAGAGGAAGATTTCGGCCTCTTTGAGGATGAAGAACCCACCGAAGAACACCTAGACGAAGTGATCGAAGACGAGGAATGGGAAGAGGAGCCGGAAGACGATCTTGTAGGAGAAAAGGAGTGGGAAGAGGAATTTTGGGATGATGAGGAATGGGAAGACGAGGAGTTGCTGGACGAGGAGGAAGAAGAAGAGGAGGAGGACGAGTATATCGATGACGAGTGGGATGAATTGGAGGACGACGATTGGCTCGACGGCACTCCCGAATGGGAAGGCGACGACGAGTGGGAATAATCTTTGGTGACTGATCAGACGTCGGCTGTCGCAGGCAGCAAAAGGGAGGCAATTCCGAAAGCGCCTTTAGTTGGGGTCGGTGTCATCGTTAAGCGTGGAAAAGAATTCGTTCTGATAAAAAGGCGAAAAGAACCTGCCAAGGGGATGTGGACAATCCCCGGCGGGCACGTGGAGTTCGGAGAGTCGCTGGAAGAAGCGGCGCGCCGCGAGATTCGCGAAGAGTGCAGCCTGGAAATCGGCAAGCTGGAGCCGGTTTATATTTTCGATATTATCGAGAAAGAGGGTGATGAGGTGCGACGCCATCTGGTCGTCATCGATTATTCTGCGGACTATGCCGGCGGTATTCTTACGGCCGGAGACGACGCCGAAGCAGCCGGCTGGTTCACTGAAGAGGATTTGGATTCCCTGCACTGTCCGCCGAATCTCCGGCAAGTAATACAGAAGGCTTTAGCTGAATAAGAATTTGCAAACCGCGGAGGAATGGGTTGAAATATTCGATTCAAAATAAGGACGGCATCGAAATTCTTGCTTTGGAAGATGAACGGCTGGATACGACCGTGGCGCCCGAGCTCAAAGCCAGACTTTTGGCGATGATCGAAAAAGGCAAAAAGGTGCTTTTGGATTTGGAAAAGGTCCAGTATGCCGACAGCTCCGGATTGGGCGCGATTCTATTGGGCTATCGTCAGGCGCGTGATCTGGGGGCCAAATTCGCCGTCTGCAACGTCCAAGGACGCGTACGGGCGCTTATCGACATTGCGCAATTAACCGACAAGATCACCATCTTTAGCGATACAGACGAAGCCTTTCGAGCTTTATAGATTCTTAAAAGGAAAGAAAAAGGCGCTGCATTAAGCAGCGCCTTTTTTGTTGAACTGCGGCGCGGTGCTTCACCATGTCAGGGTGACAAAATCATGAACAGCCGCTCGTTTCCCCGCAATTGAGGCATTTATAGCAGGCGCCGTTACGCACCATAATGCTGCCGCAGCCCGAACATGCGGGGGCGTCCTGATCGAGGAGAAACGTCGAGTCGTTCGAGCGGCTCTGCTGTTTCAGGAGCTGCTGCGTCTCCAAATTGCGGCTCTCAACGCCGGTCAGCGTATGCAGCTGCGGTTCGGAAGAGCTGTCGCTCTCGGCCGGCTTGAGATAGCGCATTTCCAGCCAGCGGAAGATATAGTCTGCAACCGAGCTGGCGATGCGGATTTTGGGGTTGTTGGTAAAACCATACGGCTCAAAGCGGGTGTGCGAGAATTTTCGCACATAGGTTTCCAAAGGAACGCCGCTTTGCAGGCCGATGGAGATGGCGGTCGCAAAGACGTCCATTAAGCCGGAGACTGTGGATCCTTCCTTGGCCATGCGAATAAAGATCTCTCCCGGAGAACCGTCGTCGTATTCACCGACCGTGATATATCCCTCATGGCCGCCGATTTCGAACTTGTGGGTCACGGCCTTTCGTTCATCGGGCAACCGGCGACGCACGCCCCGTGAACCGAGGGGAGCGTAAGAGGCGTTCTCTTCACTTTTTCCAGTCGAAAGCGGCTGTGTGCGCTTGGAGCCGTCGCGATAGATGGCAATGGACTTTAGGCCCATCTTCCAGGCCTGCATGTAGGTGTTCTCGATGTCCTCCGGCGTGGCGTCGTTGGGCATATTGACGGTTTTGGAAATGGCGCCGGAAAGAAACGGCTGAACCGCCGCCATCATTCGCACGTGACCCAGATAGTGGATAAAGCGTTTGCCTTTGAGCGGTTTAAAGGCGCAGTCGAAAACCGGCAGATGCTCCTCTTTCAGGTGCGGCGCACCTTCGATGGTGTCGAATTGATCGATGTAATCCAGGATGTCCTTAATCTGTTCCTGAGTATATTTGAGCCGTTTTAGGGCTTCTTTGACCGTACTGTTGACCAATTTGATCTGGCCGCCGCCGACGAGGTTTTTGAATTTGACGAGCGCCAGCTCCGGCTCGATGCCGGTCGTATCGCAGTCCATCATAAAACCGATGGTGCCGGTTGGCGCCAAAACCGTCACCTGGGCATTGCGATAGCCGTAACGTTTGCCCATCTCGGCGGCGTCGTTCCATGCTTCCTTGACCGCGGCAAGAAGAGAGGAGGGAACCAGCTTGGGATCGATCTTTTCCTCCACTGCGTCCTGATGCATTTTGATGACCCGCAGCATCGGCTCGCGGTTTTTCTCAAACTCTTCAAAGGGACCCATGGAACCGGCAAGAATGGCGGAGGAGAGATAGGCCTGCCCGGTCATCAGCGCCGTAATTGCCGCGGCCATGGCGCGGCCCTCGTCGCTGTCGTACGGCATGCCGTAGTACATCAGCAGGGCGCCGAGGTTGGCGTACCCCAGACCCAAGGGCCGGAAACGGTGACTGTTGCGGGTAATTTTTTCCGTGGGATACGAAGCGTTGTCGACAATGATCTCCTGGGCAATGATCATTACATGCACGGCGCGGCGAAAGGATTCGACGTCGAAGGAGCCGTCCTTTTTAATGAATTTCATTAGGTTCAAGGAGGCAAGGTTGCAGGACGAATCATCGATAAACATGTATTCGCTGCAGGGATTCGACGCATTGATCGGCGCCGAGTTCGGGCAGGTGTGCCACTTGTTGATGGTGGTGTGAAACTGAATGCCCGGATCGCCGCAGATGTGCGCCGCTTCGCAGATTTGTTTCATGATGTCGCGCGCGCGGTAACGGTCGATGATTTCGCCCGTTGTTACGGCGCGGGTGCACCATTCGCGGTCCTCTTCGACGGCCTTCATAAACTCATCGGTCACCCGTACGCTGTTGTTTGAATTTTGGAAAAAGACCGAGCTGTAAGCCTCGCCGTTGAAAGAGCCGTCATATCCGGCATCGATCAGCGCCCAGGCTTTTTTCTCTTCATTAGCCTTGCAATTGATGAATTCCACAATGTCGGGATGATCAACATTGAGGATCACCATTTTGGCCGCGCGTCGCGTTTTACCGCCCGATTTGATGACGCCGGCAAATGCATCATAGCCGCGCATAAACGACACCGGCCCCGACGCATGTCCGCCGGTGCTCAAATATTCCTTTGACGACCGCAATGTGGAAAAGTTGGTGCCCGTTCCGGAGCCCCATTTGAAGAGCAGGCCTTCGGTCTTGGCTAAATCCAGAATCGAGCCCATATCGTCCTCGACCGAGTTAATAAAGCAGGCTGAGCATTGGGGCTTTTCTTCACAGCCCAAATTGAACCAGACCGGGCTGTTGAAGGAGGCTTTTTGATTGACGAGAAGGTGCGTCAATTCTGCCTCAAAGATATCGGCCTCTTCCTGGGAGGAGAAATACTGATCCTTTAGCCCCCACTGCTTCAGCGTCGACACGACGCGGTCGATCATTTCCTTGACGCTGGTCTCCTGTTTGCCTTTGTCGCGGTAGGTGTGAAAATATTTCGAAGCCACGATGTTGATTGCCGTCTGCGACCAGCTTTTGGGAACCTCGACGTTCTCGCGCTGAAAAAGGACCTGGCCCTTATCGTTGGTGATGCTGGCCGTGCGGTATTCCCATTCGATTTCGTCATATGGATGCCGACCCGCGGTCGTAAAATGGCGCACCAACTGCAGCTTTTTGGCGCTGCCGTTGGAAGGAATCTTGAAAATCTTTTGATCGATCGCCTCCGCTACGGTTGGGGCATCGCCGAAATCGATTTGCAGCTCAGTAATTTTTTTCATCCTTCCCCTCGTCATCCAGGAAATTTTAAAGGCCTATTTCTGGCGGGAATCAAAAACCCGCGGGGCAATATATCAATCGCTATATGCAATGTCAATAAAAAAATCTATATCTTGTGTTAATTTTTAAACAGACATCAATAAATTGAATATTTTACACAGCTGACCTAACACAGCACATCGAATCGTAATTCCCAAAAATGCAGTGTAGGAAAAAAATTTTGCAAAGCGTACGGCAGAGGCGTATGGTTACAAAAGACCAAGAGAAAATTTAACCGCCTGTTTGAGCTGGCTTTATTTTCGGCCTCGCAGGAAAGCTTTGGTCATTATACCAATGTCCGCAAAATGCTTCCTCATAATGCCAAGATGGATAAATCGTCCTCTTGTTGAAACATGCGTTGCAAGACTACTTTTAATCTTAGGCATGACCCGCCCATAGTACAAGCGGACCGCAGCCGCAATTCCGTTCGTCTCTGTTATGCCGAATAGCCTGTCATCGGGCTCGAATAGGCATTCGCTTTTTATTCTTCCGGATAAATCCACGGCGCACGATAGGCGCGGCGCAAAAGTTTGTTGGCCTCATCGTCATTCGGGCAGCGTTCGGCGCGACCGTCCCAGCGAATGCCGCGCCCAAGTTTATGCGACAGCATGCCGAGGAGACTCATGTTGGTCGAACGGTGCAGGATTTCAATGTCGCACACCGGTTTTTGCCGCGTCTTGATGCATCGCATAAAGTCGGCCCAAAGTTCGGGAATATTTTGATCATCCGGTTGATGCAGTTTGGGATCTTCGTGGATAAGTTTCCCGCTTTTTTTAGCCGGATAAAACGTCCAGCCGTCGTGCCAGCCGATGTGCACGATGCCTTCGGTGCCGTAAAAGTAAATCCCGAGGGGATGCTTTTCGCAATCGTTGCCGCCGTAGCGCCGCGTTTCCCAAACGGCGGTAAAGGTCTCGAATTGAAAATTGACGCTTTGCGTATCAGGCGCATCGGGGTTGTCTTGGGCGATAAATTTTCCGCCCGCAGAGTGCACATACGTCGGGTAGAGTTCCTCAGACCACCATAAGATGTGATCCATCCAGTGGATGCCCCAATCCCCCAATGTGCCGTTGGCAAAGTCGAGGAACTGGCGAAAGCCTCGCGGATGGATGCGTCGATTGAAAGGCCGCAGCGGTGCAGGGCCGCAGTACAAGTCCCAATCGAGACCTGCAGGCGGATCTTCATCCGGAGTCATTTCGCCGGGACCGCCGCTGGAAAAGACAAATGCGCGAACAAAGCCGATTTTTCCGGCGCCGCCTTTTTTCAAAAAGTCGATGGCCGCCATATTATGCGGGGAAACACGGCGGTGAGTGCCGACCTGAACGACTCGGCCGTATTTCCGTGCTGCATTCACCATGGCGCGGCCTTCCTTAATGGTGTGTCCGATCGGTTTTTCGACGTAGACATCGGCGCCCGCCTTGATGGCGTCGATGGTCTGCAGAGCATGCCAATGGTCGGGTGAGGCGACGATGGCAATTTCCGGCTTAACCTCGTGCAAGAGGTCTCGATAGTCGTTGTACATTTTCGGCTTGCGGCCGGTGAGCTTTTCGATTTCTGCCGCCGCGTTTTCGCGAATTGTGCGGTCGACATCGCACAGAGCGGCCATCTCGACCTCGCCGCTTTGCAGCGCCATGCGCGCAATGTTCATCCCCCACCAGCCAGAGCCGATGAGCGCCGTGCGATATTTTCTCGGCTGCATTCCCAGAAGAGCCGGCATTCCCAGCGCCATCGCGCCGGCGGATTTGACGAACGTCCTGCGATTCATAGGTCACCTCACAATTAAAGACCGAATACTTGGCGCATCTTTTTCAGCCCTATTTCTGCCGCAGTTTGAGGATCGAGCTGCCACAGAGCGGGGCTGAACAGCTCGAGCGAAAGCACAAGAGGCGCTTTTTCCTGCAGCAGAGTTTTAAGCAGCGGCCACGGCGCTGCCCCGTCTCCGGGAAAAAGACGGTCGGCGTCTTTTAGCTGTTCCCGCGGAATTTGCGTAGGAAAATCGTTCAAGTGAAAAATCTGCAGAACACTCGGCGCAACATAGGTGAGCGCAGTGAACGGCGTGCCGCCGCGATGCAGGTGGTACACGTCGGCGAGGATACCTGCTTGGGCTATGCCAGACTGCGCTACGATGTACAACGCGTCGCCGAGGGTGCCGACGTTGGCCGAGAAACCCCAGATTTCAAGCTGCGGCATCAATCCGACGCTGCGCACGGTCTCGGCGGCCTCGGCAAAGCGGGCGGCGGCAAGATTCAGATCGATTTTAGCGGAGGTCATTCCTGCAGGCGGCAGAGCGATGCGACGGCAGCCGAGCTCAACCAAGAGCTCGCACGTTGCGCGCAGCTGCGTCAGCGCTTCCCTGCGTTCCGCTTCGTCATCGGCGAGCCAATGCGGAAAATCGATAGCGTTCTCGATTGTCAATCCCAAGTCGGAGATCGCAGCAGCGATGCTCCGCACCGAGGCGCCGCTTTGCAGCGCCGCCTGCACGTCTCGGACCCAAATTTCAACGCTGCGGAACCCTGCCGATGCCGCCGCCGATAACGCTTTCAACAAGCCCAGCTTTGAACCGTTGATCGTGCTGGTGTTGAGACAGAAACGGAACGGTTCATCGCTTCTGCGGTCGGCACATTGCAGCAGCGAAGCCGCTGAGAGTGCGAAAAAGGTTCGAAAAACGTCGCGCCGCGTCACTGTTTTTTCTCCTGATGGTTCCATTCCTTCAGGAAATAGTTGACCCAAAGGTTATTGCGATCGAGTTCTGCGGAAGTCAGCAGAGAGGAGCGCGCTCCGACTGCGTCGCGCAAACCGGCTTTTCCTAAAGCAATGAGATAGTAAGCGGCAGCCGCTCGTTTATTCGGCGTCGTTTTTTGGCCGAATTTGGCGAAAAAGTCCAAATCGTTTTCACGACGCAGTTGCGCTTCTCCGCCTTCGATCAGTGCACGGTACAACTGCTCCGCTTGCGCCGGCAAACCCAAACGCTCCAATGCCAGCCCTTTAAAGTAGAGCAGAGGGCCGTAGACGTCAAGCTGAGCAGCTTTTTCAAACGCCTGTCGGGCTTTTTCTTCTTGATGCAAAGCCGTGTACGCTTGGCCGATCAGTGTCCAGGTGCGGCAGGATTGGGCGTCATGAATCGGTCGGCCGACTTGGAGATTGTCGGGATAATCGAGGGCTACAGTAAAGTCGGCCAAAGCCTGCTGCGGACGATTTTCCTTGAGGCGCTTCAATCCGCGTAAAAGATGCGCATCAACAAAAAGGTCATGAATTTCGCCGCCGCCTTCCCAAACATGGAAAGGATGGGTAGAAAGCACATGGATCGCCTCGTCATAGCGTCCGGCAAGGAGCTGGACCTCGA
>JAPDPN010000005.1:19652-32331 GCA_034506455.1 Candidatus Zhuqueibacterota bacterium
GAAAGGAGCCATTGCGACCAGGGATCGAGCGGATCTAGCGTCAACACCGAGAGCAGGGTCTCTTCTGCACGGCGTAAGTCCCTAAGCTTTTGCAGAATCATTGCCTTGAGGCAAAGCGCGCGGGTATTCTGAGTGTTGGTCGTCAATGAGGCGTCAATGTGTTCCAAGGCTTTTTGCCAGTCGCTTCTGCGGCAATCGATTTCCGCCAGCTGAAAAAAAGCGGCCGAGCGCTGTGCCATGTCCCAGGCCGCGCGATAGAATGCATCGTATGCGGCTTCCTCTTTGCCGAGAAATCGGCGGGCAACGCCCAAATAGTAGAGGGCTTCGGCGTCGCGGGGGCGCGTATAATTATGCGTCAGGCGCCGAACCGCGGCTTCGAGCCTTGCTTCTGCAGCGTAATAAAGGCCGCGCTGAATGTAAAGGATGCCGAGCTGGGTGTTCGTTCGGGAGTCCAAGGAGTCGCGCTTTAACACTTGTTCGTAATAGGGATATGGATCGACCAGCGGATTGTGAAATTGATCCAGGCGAAGACCGGTAAGATAGAGCTCTTCATTGTGCCGATACCCATCGGGAGAGTTCGGCGGCTCGACCGGCTGAGGTCGTGGTTTGCCCGGCCGCGACTTTGGGGTATAACTCAGCAGCGTCGTGTCGTTCTTTATTACTTCTGCCGTGAGGTCCTTCTCGTTAAGGGAAAAAGGAATCGGAATGCGAAATTGCCGCGGGTTAGCCGGTGAAATGAAAATCTCTTCTTCGAATAGAGTACGATCTTTAGCTTTAAGACGAACAGTTGCATTTTCGATTGGACGGGTCGAATTCAAATTAAAAATAATAGTGTCTCCATCTATTTTTAGGAACAGGGCGCCGTTGCGGTTTGCGTACGAAAGGCCCTGTAGATTGCGGATGGGAAACCAGGTCTGTCGAATCGTTTTCATTTCGAACGGCTGAATCCAGCTGTAATCCGGCTGATTGTCGGAATAGGCACCTGCCATGAGCTCCAAATACGGGCCGTCGGAATCGGTAAGGATTTTATCCCACATCTTTCCTTCTTCGCCGCAACCGAAGGTGAAGAATTTTTTGCCTGGCGCCAAATGCACATCGGCCACATAGGCGACGCCGGCTTGTTTGCCGTGATCATAGCCGCCGAAATAGTCGGAGGTATGGTCCCAAGCGAAAAAGGAAACCGGCTTGGGAAGATTCTTCCACCAGCTGATGTCCACCTGATTGTAATCGAACCCGCCGTAATGATCATTGGCGATCGGCCAGGAGGCAAACTCGCTTTTGGCATGCTGAACAACGTACTCGACCTCCGGCGGAAAGAGCACCTGATAGGTGGAATCCACATGCACGGCAGGATTGGCAAAATAGAGGAATGAGTGAACGAACGGCGTAGGATTAAAGAACCGGAGGTCTACCGTAAGAAGACTGGAATTGTCCGCAAGAGTGATGCCGATCTCCATGCGCAGACGCTGACGATAATCGATTTCCGACATCCAAAGGGTGACGCTTCCGTCCGTGTTCTGTTGCAGGCGGTAATCTACCGGCATAAAAGTGCGCGCCCGATGATGATGCGGGAAATTCCATTCGACGCCGCCGGAAATCCATGCTCCCAGCATGCCGATCAGAGAAGGCTTGATGACGTTTTGCCGGTAAAAAAAGTGATAACCGTTGGTCTTATCGACGGCCTCAAAGATGCGGCCGCCGATTTCCGGCAGCACGCACAAGCGGATATACTCGTTCTCCAAATAGACGGCGCGGTAGGTCTTGTCGGTTTTGACGTTTGACAAAACGTCGGAAATCGGGTAAGGATAGATGCGGCCCTGAGCGCCTTGATAAACTCTGCCGGTGTAAAAACGCGGATTGGGATCCGGCGGTTCGATACCGTAAGTGGGGAGGGTTAGTTTTTTTTCGACGATGGAAGCTGAAAACAACGGGGAAAGGAAGCAAAGGCCCCCCAAAATAAACAGCGCACAGCCGGCTTTGCGCAGCATGCCTGGTCCTTTCTATTGATACAAAAAAAAGGTAGACAAAGGCTAAACGAAAGTCAAATGGGGGAATGTAAAAAGTTGTGTAGAGGTGGATGGCCTCTACACAACTCAAACGGTCGGATTATTTGCGGCAGCTGATTATCGGCCGATTCTGCCTTGATCATGGCTTTTGCAGATAACGCGGCAGCTTTTCTCGCAACCCGATTTCAGCGACATTTTTCCTTGGATAAACGCATCGACGACGCCGCGCTGACTACAGTAGGCAGGAGAATTGATCTTGCAGTCTCGAGCTTCGTACATTGTTTCACACGGACCGAGGCACAGCAGCACCACTGAGCCGGAGAGGGCTGCTTTAAAGATCGGCAGCTCTGCCTCGGTCTCCAATGTTTCCTCAGCGGCATCGGTTTTTGCCAAGCGGGTTTTGGGCACAAAGAAGGTGAGCTTGTTCTGCGTGCCGACCCTTAGGACATCAATTTGATAGTAATTCGGCCGGTTCGGCGGCGGCGTAATCGTGACCTGAATCGAAAAGAGATTGCCGATTTTGAGAGTCGTGGTTCCGGGACTGTAATAGGTTTTATCGCTCACCAGCTTGACCAGATCGAGCGCAGCCGTCAACTCTGCTTTTCCGAAAACATTGCCGGTGAGATCGGAAAATTGGAATACTGAAATAATCTCTTTGGAGATAGGATCTTGAAATATATCTTGTTGATACACTGCCTCTTGATTGCACAAGATTCCTTGTACATAGCCAACATTAATCAGTTTGTTTCCGGGCGGTGTAACCGGAAGCCGCTGATTACAACTCACCCCGGCGATAAGCACAAGAAGGGCTGCGGCCGCAAAAACCGCCAAAAACCGCCGATTTCGCCGTATAAATGCTGCTGCTGCTGTCATTTGTAATACTCCTCAATAAATTTACTGCCAACCTGTCACAAAATCACGACACCCGCCCGACGGATTTCATCTTTTAAATACTGAAAATAAACTGAATTGCATACAAAGATTGCATGCAAACGTATCCGCGCCGATTATCGCACCTTTGACATGCAACCATCGTGCCGGAAAAACGGCTATGCCGAACGATCCTCGCTGATTGACCCAATCCGCGGCCAACGAGAGATGGGGGAGTTGCCGCCATTCGAGCCGTATGCCGCCGAACCAGCCTTCGATTTCACTCTGACGATTGGCGTAGAGGGGGTGACTGTACCCGAGCGACGGATAGACGTCCCACGTCCCCAAAGTCAGGCGTTTTCCGATAACAAGATAGGTTGCGGCAAAGTGGCGGGCTGTACCTTCTTCGATGGTCGAAAAAAGGTCGTGAAAGCCCAAAACCAACGCCGGCAGCGTTTTCGTTTCGCGATGCAGTCGGATACGCAGGACCGGTGACCGATCGACGGTATGCGAGACTCCTTTCGGAAGGTCAAGTTGTCGCGTCAAGCGCAAATCCAGTTCCAGAAAGGGAAGAAACGTCAATGAAACAAAAGCTGTTACGGCATTCCGTCGATGCTCAGTGTAATTAAGAATCTTTTTAGGTATGTACGAAGCGCCCAAGCAAAGTGTGCCGTCGCGCAGCATTTCGGCCGTCGGCGCGCAGATAAAGCCCGGCACGCCGCCCAAAGTCTGTCCCGGCGTCATTGCCAAAGAGAACAGGGGGGCGCAAAACAGCAGAAAAAAAATGGAACAAGATGCTTTCATTGCTTTCCTGCGCTCAAGTCAACGGTGCTCTGCAAATAGGCCGGAAAATAGTCGATAAGTAATTCCTCCATCACTTCGCTCATTTGCAGTAATTCGCCTCTCCAAGTCTCGCGTTTTCCTTGATAAGCGAGAGAGAAGCGCTCGGCCGGTCGCATGCGGAATACGTTTCGTGATCGATAGCGGGAAGGCGGAAGGGGCACGGCGACGCGAACCCCGCCGTTCCATTCGCCTTCAATCGAATGCGCCCAAAAGCCAAGGCGCAGATCGCCGAAATAGCGAAAGGTGTCGAAGCGCCACCCTTGATCACCTTTGAGGAAACGATGAAAGCCGAGACATAAAAAGAGCCGACTGGGCCGCCAAAAATAGGTCAAGGAAAGTGAACCGGTCAAGGCGTTCAGCGGCTCGTAGAGAAATTGTCCATGATCCATGACGGCATACCCGGAATAGCCGATTCGGCCGTCGAGCGCGAATTTTCCTCTGCCGAAATAATGGCGAACCAATCCCTGCACGCCATATTGGTCGCCGTAGAAATATCCCGCCGAAAAATAGAACCACGTCATAAAAGGGAAGCGACGTATGACGGTTATTTGTGTCGGACCGAGGCGCGGCACGTTTGCGAAAGACTCCAACTCATTGTAAAGCGGCACGATCAGCGAAAACGATGCGACTCCGCCGTCGAACACCGCAATCCGCAATTCGGGCAGGAGATTGATCTGCATCGCGACGGGATCGTCATAATTTCCCAGCACGGCGTGAAAATCAGGGTGAATTATCAGGTCCGATTTGGTTTTCGACGGATTAGAGAACGCCGTCTTGTCGAGAAAATGAACGGTCTGCTCCGGGTCGCCGACTTGCAGATGCGGGAGAAAAATTTGCCGATGATGCTTTTTCGAACGCACTACTTCGATCTCATGCGTTTCCAATGAAGCCATTGGGATGCCGTACCTGATCGGAACGAGGCAAAGCTGCGGATTGGTCGGCGACAGATTCAATAGGCTGCGGGCAAAGGCCGTCTGCAGCCCTCGCACGGAGCTGCGAAAGACGACATTTTCAAAGGTTACGATTGTGGCGCTGCCGACCTTTTGCGCCGTAACGTTTTCATATCCCGCATTGAGCAGTTTTTCGATTATCTTTTGTTCCAATAATGGAGAGCTTTGGCCTGCCGCTAATCCCGCAGACAACAGGAGCCAAAGTGTCCCTGCGCAAGAGTAAGAAAATGCTGAGCAAAGTGCTTTCAAGGCTGCGGAACTCAAATAGGAAAATCAGTCAGACACAAAGCTGCATCGGCAAAAAAGCGACGGATTTAGGCCTTCAACAGTACATTCTTCCCGGAGACTGTTATGGTAAATTTGCTCGATGTCAAACATACGATTGCGTATTCCCGGAGTTATCGCCTTGGTCCTTATCGTCTCCGGATGATTCCATATGAATCGTGGCTTCGATGTTGAGTTTTTCCCGAATAGTTGTTTCGATCAAGTCTGCCAAGGCATGCGACTGCCTGAGTGAGTACTCGGCCGGCAGAACGATATGGAATGTCAATTCGGAATGATCGCCGTATTCATGAAGATGAAAGTGATGCGCGTTGAGCGGAGCACCGTAAGCGTCGTCACAAATACTCTTGATGTTGGAGACCATCACGGAATCCGGTGTCTTGCCCAACAAGGGATTTACGGCTTCCAAAATGATGGTCAATGCCGTATAAAAAATAAAGAGGGCGATGAGGGTCCCCAGAACGCCGTCTATCCACCAGAAATAACGGTTGAAAAAGATTCCCATCAACATAATGACGGAGGAGAGGGCATCGGAGCGGTGGTGCCATGCGTCCGCTTTTAATGGTTTGGAGCCGGTCTTGCGGTAAAAAAAGAAAGCAAACTGCGCCAGAAGCTCCTTGATCAGGATGGAGGTAATGGTTGCGATAACCGCAATGCGCCCGTATTCTGCAGCTTGTCCATGCAGGAGTTTTGCAATCGATTCACGAAAGAATTCATAGGCGACAAAAGACAATAGCATGCCGACGCTGAGAGCGGTGATTAATTCGGCGCGGCCATGGCCGAAAGGATGTTTTTGATCGGGAGGCTTGTTTGAAATCTTGGCGCCGATGAGGATAAAGACCGAAGAGATGCTGTCCGACAGGGTATGCATGGCGTCGGCCTGCAGTGCCACGGATCGTGAAACTATGCCGGCATACCACTTGAAAATAAACAATGCAACGTTAACGGCAATGGAAACCCAGCCTTCAATGTAAGAATATTTTTGTTTTGCTCTCACTAAAAAGCCCGCTTTTTGAATCAATTTAAAAAGATTTGCATCAAAAACAATATAGAATGAAGCAGGAAAAAGAAAAGACTTTTCCGTACAGGAAAAGCCAATGTTCCAAAGATTTTACAAAAAGTGTTTGCTTTTTCGAAAAAAAAATGTAAATTTATTTGTTTTGATGAGGGTTTGTGTCGGGTAATGGCCCGGCTCAAGAAATAAACAATTCATTAAAACAAAAAGAGAGACACCGGTTAAGTGAGGGTTAAGAGAGAAACCCATATTAACCGGCGAGCGCTGAATGCGCACAGTTAACCTAATTGGGAGGTACCAACATGTTCAAAAAATCACTGGTTGCCGTTCTCGGAATTCTGGTGATCGCGGTGGCTTTCACCGGCTGCGCCAAAGCTCCGCAGGCACTGGTCGACTCCACCAAGGCTGCTTTGGATGCTGCAAAAGCTGCTGAGGCCGACCGCTATGTTCCGGCTGAATTCAAAGCTGCTCAGGATTCTCTGAATGCGGCTTTGGCCGAAATCGAAACCCAGAACGCCAAGTTCGCCTTGATGCGCAGCTACAAGAAGGCTCAGGCCTCGTTGGAAGCTGCCACTGCCAAGGCCAACGAAGCTGCTGCCAAAGTAGCCGAGGCGAAAGAGGCGGTAAAGAATGAAGTCGTGCAGAAGCAGGCCGAGCTGGCTGCCGCGATCGAAGAAGCCAACAAGCTGTTCAAGAAGGCTCCGCGCGGCAAAGAGAGCCGTGAAGTCCTGACGGCCATCAAAGCCGACATCGAGGCTGTCGTTGCTTCTCAGCCCGACATTCAAGCCACTTTTGATTCCGGCGATTATTTGACCGCTCGCGACAAAGTGAACGCCGCTTTGGCCAAGATCAAAGGCGTCACCGACGAGCTGAATCAGGCGATTGCGAAAAAGAATCGCTAATCCATAGCTGATTGCTGTAACGTTGTTTATCGAACCTCGGCGTTGAGATTCAACGCCGAGGTTTTTTGTATCCGGAAATCGGTTCATCATACATGTTGGTCGATTACTCTTTTCTGTCCGATTTCAAGCCGTTCAAAAAGTCACCGGCTCAAGAGCGCTACAAGAAATCATACCTTCTCGGCGTTGTGCTGCTCCTGGTCACGACCATCGTTCTTTTTATCCTTCAATTTGTTCTCGCTCCGCAGCCGCCGGTGCTGTTGATTCGAGAAAGTTACTTGGCCTTATCCGCCGCCAAGGAAGCAAAAGCCGATGAATATGCGCCGGAAACTTATCGCCAGGCTGCAGAGAGCTGGGAGAATTTGCTTCTGTATTGGCGCAGCGAAAACAAAAAATGGCGGGTCAGCCGCGATTATGTTGAGCTCGCAAAACTGGCCTTGCAGACAAAAACTTTATGCGAGGAGGCCAAAAAAAAGTCTCAGTACCAGCAGGATTCGTTGCGCAGCAGGATAAACATTGCGGCTGCTCTTTTGCGGCAAAAAGTGTCGGAGTATAAAGCCGAGTACGGCAATCTCCCCGTCGAAAAGTCGGCTCTGCGGCGCATGTCTGAGTGCGAACTGCTTCTAAGAGAGGGAGAGCAGGCAGCGGCGCGCGGCAGGTATCATCACGCCCTTCAGTGCATCTCGCAAGCCGAGAACAAGCTGAACGGAATTCCGCACGAGGTGGATCAATTGTTGACCTCCTATCTTCGACAGTTACCGACATGGCGCAGGTGGGTCGAGGAAACGCTGAATTGGTCGAGGGAAAACGACAAGGAGGTCATTATCGTCAACAAACTTGCGCGAAAGCTGCAGGTCTATCGCAACGGCGTTCTTCTGCATGAATTTTCCGTCGAGTTTGGACGTAATTGGTTGGGTGCCAAGCGCTATCGCGGCGACGGCGCCACGCCGGAAGGAAAATATCACATCCTGCGTAAAAAAGGCCGTAAAGAGACTCGTTACTACCTGGCACTGGAGATCGACTATCCGAATGAAAGCGACCGCGAAGCTTTTGAGCTGGCCAAGCGGAACGGAGAGATCAGCGCCGATGCTCACATCGGCGGCCTCATTGAAATTCACGGCGAAGGTGGTCGCGGAGTCAATTGGACCGAAGGATGCGTGGCGCTGAAAAACTCGGATATGGAAAAACTCTATAACCTGGTCGATGAAGGGACGCCGGTTACCATCGTCGGATCCCTGAATGGTTATAAAAAATAGATTACATTAACTTATGGAAGAAAGAGAAGCAGAAAAAGCAGTAAAATCATCAGGCGATGAATGCCGATCGAACCATACGGCTGCAGCTATTTTTCGCGCCCTGGGTGCGGCGGTTTTTGTGCTGCTTTTACTGACTGTATTATTGTTCTGGTACGCCGATAGAATTCGCGATCTTGCTTTGGACTTGGGAGGGCCCAAAACGGCAGTTGTTACAAATCTCCCTTCAGCCAATCAATTTGCCAAAGAGCTGCAGCGGCTCAGGAAAACGGTCGAAGCGCAAAAGTCGCGCCTTGCCAATTTAATTCCGAAAACTCCCTACTTGATCATTAATACATCGGAAAATAAAATCACCCTCATGAAGGGCAATGAGGTTCTTCATGAAGGCCTATGTTCGACCGGCAGCTATACGGTTTTAAAGACTGCCGACGGCAAGGAAATGTGGATCTTTCAAACGCCGAGAGGCATGCTGCGGGTGCAGAACAAACTGGTAAATCCGGTTTGGCGCATGCCGGACTGGGCGTTTATCGAAGAAGGCTTGCCGGTACCGCCGCCTTATGCGCCCGAACGCTATGAGAGAAACGTGTTGGGCGATTATGCGCTCGACTTGGGCCGCGGCTATTTGATTCACGGTACTCTTTATCAGCGTTTCCTCGGCATGCCGGTTACGCACGGGTGCGTACGCTTGGGCGACCAGGAATTGGAAATTGTCTATCATACTTTGGACATCGGTTCGAAGGTCTATATCTATTGACAGATCTTATCGAATTATTATTGAGGTGAGGGGATGAGTCGTTTTTCGATCTTTTACGGGAAGAAATGGGTGACCACCCTATTCCTGCTTCTTGTCGCGATTCCTTTCGCGCTCCTCGCCATATATCTCATCGTTCTGCCGATGCAAAACTTTTCGCACTCCTTGACCCCCTCTGAAGAAGAAAAGGCAGAGTATGACAGTTTAACCGCTGCTTCCGAAGGCGCTTATGCGGATCAAATCGAAGAATTGCGGGGCTTGCGATTCGAAAACGCCTCCCTGCAGGCGCTTCTTCAGGCGGCCCGCTCCGATTCGGTCTATTTTGTGCTGAATCTGAAGGACAGTGTACTGAGCATCAACATCAAGGGCGTGCCGGTGCGCAAAAGCAGGTTGAACCGCCATTACCGTTCCGCAGCGCTCGAGATCGTCAAGAACTCGCCGCAGGCAGAAAGCTGGCTGGCAAAACCGCTCATCGCCCGCAAGTCGTGGAGCAGTTTCGTCAAGCATCCCTATAAAATTAAAAATGCGCCGCGGGATACGCTGGAAGCCATGGCGATGAAAATGGACATTATGAAACCGGAGCCGATCGATGCCTATTGCGCCATTTTATTCGATCGCAACGTGCTGCTGCGTCTGCGCCAGGTAGAGCCGCCTATGCGCGAAGGGTGGCGCAAGCGGCTGAGCTACGAAGCCTCTTATCGACTCGATCGCTTGAAGGAAATCATCGATGCCGCAGCCAGGCGCGAAATTCCACAGCATCATTTGATCATCGATTTACCCTTGCCGCGTAACGACATTGTCGCCATGTACCGCGCCGTGCCGCACCGCTGTCAAATGGTGTTGATTTTCTAAGTCGGCGTATCTGAACGCTTGTCGGCACCAAGGAGGAAAGAGAGATGAAATATAGGGTTTTGGGAAAGACCGGGTTGAAAGTGTCGGAAATCGGATTCGGCGCCTGGGCGATTGGTGAAACTGCCTGGGGCAGTCAACCGGAGCATGAGTCGATTGCCGCGCTGCATCGCGCCATTGATTTGGGCGTCAATTTCATCGACACCGCAGCCGGTTACGGCGACGGTAAGAGCGAGCGCATCATCGGTCGCGTGCTGAAGGAAAGACGGGAACAGATCTATGTGGCCACCAAAACGCCGCCGACTCCCGGTCCTTGGCCGCCGAGTCCTTACTGCAATGTCGATGAACGGTATCCGGAATCCTATTTGCGCCGAAACGTCGAAGAGCGCCTTCGCAACCTGCAAACCGACTGCCTGGACATCCTGCAGCTGCACACGTGGACGCGCGCCTGGAACCGCAATCCGCGACCTTTCGAAATTCTCCGCAAGTTGCAGTCGGAAGGCAAGATTCGCTTTATCGGCGTCTCGACGCCCGAACACGATCAAAATGCAGTCAATGATTTGATGCGGCAAGGGTGGGTCGATACGGTGCAGGTGATCTATAATATTTTCGAGCAGGAACCTGCAGCCGAGCTGCTCCCCCTCGCCCATGAGACGAATACCGGCATCATTGTTCGAGTCGTTTTCGATGAAGGCGTTTTGACCGGCAAGTACAGCAAAGATTCTCAGTTTCCGGAAGGCGACTTTAGGCGGCGCTATTTTGCCGGCGACCGATTGGCGCGTGCCGTGGAAAGGGTCGAGGTTATTAAACAAGAGCTTGTCGGTACTAAATTTACCATGGCCCAGGCTGCCGTCAAGTGGGCGCTGATGCACCCGGCGGTCAGTACGGTCATTACCGGAATTCGCAACAGCTCTCAGGCTGAGGCCAACGCCGCCGTTTCCGATCTCCCGGATCTGCCGGAGGATCTGATGGTGCGGCTTCGGAAACATGCCTGGCTCAGAGCCTTTTGGTATAGCGGAAAATGAAACGCGACGGCTTGGCCGAGAGATTTGAACTTTGCTTTTAACAACAGGTGACGTGATCGAAAACACGCTGCAGAATCTTCAGTTCCAGGGCATAAAGCTGACCTACAAGGCGCGCGACTTTTTGCGTCCGCGCGAGATTTTGCTCAGCGAAGTGCCGATCAAGCCGGGCGATGCGGTACTCGATTACGGCTGCGGCCCCGGAAGTTATACCTTTGTCGTCAGCAAGATCGTCGGCCCGCAGGGACGCGTTTATGCGCTGGATGTCGAACCGCTGGTCATCAAACATGTCGAAAATCTCATCCGCAAACGAAATATCGAGAATATCCGCACGATTCTGTCCGATTGTGAAACCGGTCTGCCGGACGAGAGCATTGACATCATCCTGCTCTTTGACATCTTTCATCTTTTTAACGACCCTAACCGAAATCTGCGCGAACTGCATCGGGTTTTGAAATCGAACGGAATTCTCTCTTTTTCCGATCATCACATGGATCGGCAGTCGATACTCGAGGGAATGACCGCCGGCGGCTGGTTTCGGTTTCTCGGCCAGGGCAGCTATGTCTTTACCTTCACCAAAAACCTGCCGTAAGGTGCAAAAGGCGGGTCCGCCGTCTTTTTCCCGATTCTGCCCTTTTCTCAGAGTAACCAAATTGTCCTTGATTTAGGCCGGCGCCGGTGTTAAATTTCTTTGCCGTTTGCGGAATGCCGCGGCGGTTCGACGTGTTAACCTTGCAGCCTATTGGCCGGCTTTTCCGAAAATTCACAAGGCGAATCTTGAGTCCGACAAAGAGTATCTCCGACTTCGATGCAGCGATGATGCGGCGCGCCCTTCGCTTGGCGGAAAAAGGCCGAGGAGCCGTCAGTCCGAACCCGATGGTGGGAGCGGTCATCGTCAAAGAAGGGCGAATAATCGGTGAGGGATGGCACGAACAATACGGCAAGGCGCATGCCGAGGTCAACGCCATTCATCGCTCTGTCGGAGATTTGCGGGGGGCAACGATGTATGTGACGTTGGAACCGTGCAATCACACGGGCAAGACCGGCCCCTGCACAATGGCCATTCTGGAAAGCGGCATTTCCGAAGTTGTGGTTGCTTTGCGTGACCCCAATCCCCTTGTCAATGGTCAAGGCATTAATTTCTTACGCACCAAGGGCATCACGGTTCGTGAAGGGGTGCTGGAAGAAGAAGCCCGAGCGCTCAACAAGGGCTACTGCAAGCATGTGAAAACCGGTCTTCCTTATGTGCTTTTAAAAATGGCGCAGACGCTCGACGGGCGCATTGCAGCGAGCAGCGGGCAGTCGAAATGGGTGACGGGAGAGGACGCCCGATTGGCTGCGCGCAAACTGCGCGCTCAAAATGATGCCATTTTGGTTGGAATCAATACCATTTTGGCCGATGACCCGCATTTAACCGTAAGCCCGGCCAAAGGCACACCGCCTCTGCGCGTCATTCTCGACAGTAAGCTTCGTATTCCATTGGACGCCAATGTTGTGTCCGACGAGATGCCGCACAAAACGCTCATTTTTACAACGGAACAGGCCTCGAAAGAAAAGGTGGCGCGCATCACCGAGCGGGGCGTGTTGGTCAAAATACTCGAGGCCGATGAACGCGGTCTAATCCCCATTCCAGCCATTTTGCGCACGCTCGGTCAAATGGGCGTGACGTCGATCATGATCGAAGGCGGCAGCCGAGTGCATACGGAATGTCTGCGCAGCGGTTGTGCGGATGAGATTGTCATCTTTATTGCGCCCAAAATTCTCGGCGAGGGTGTAAATGCCATCGGCGATTTGGGGATCCGCAATGTCAATGCGGCTTTAGAGCTGGAAATTATGTCCATCAGGCGGTTGGAAAAGGACTTTATGGTGACGGCTTTGTTCAAGCCGAACCCTTACGGTTCCTGAGCATGTTTACCGGC
The DNA here is from genome assembly GCA_034506455.1 of Candidatus Zhuqueibacterota bacterium. Lineage (GTDB taxonomy): Bacteria > Zhuqueibacterota > Zhuqueibacteria > Residuimicrobiales > Krinioviventaceae > Fontimicrobium_A. Next base: position 32,312 of record JAPDPN010000005.1, read on the forward strand.
TTGATCGAAACAGTCGGACG